>CALHBZ010000120.1 GCA_937930605.1 Streptococcus oralis | reverse complement strand
TGGCAACTATTCGCTGAATCCGAGGATTGAGCGCTGCTGCAACCAGGGCTAAAGCCCCTCCTTGTGAGGCACCATAGCTAGAAAATCGCTTCTCATCCACCTGAGGCAGACTAGCCACAATTTCAACCAACTGGTAAATATCTAGATAGACATCCTTATAAAAGAGCTGGTCTCGACCTTCAACAGCACCACGGATAATGTGGCCCTTGACCGTATTTCCCAAAGGAGAGCGCAAACCATCTTGTGAATAGCCCGACTGGCCTCGAACATCCATAGAAACAACACCGTAACCAGCCACAGTATAGGACAGCATGTCAGCCCAATCCCAGCCACGTCCCATGTATCCATGGAAATGGAAGATTAGCGGAACCTTCTCCTCAGTCTTTGGAAGGACGATGCGTGCATAGACCTTGCCTTCATTCCTTCCCTCAAAGGTTAGCTCATAGCACTTGACGTTTGGAATGTGAAAATCACGTTCCTCCAACTGATAGGCAGAAAGAGAGGAAACTTTTTTGACCTCTTCATCCCAGAAAGCATCAAAGTCTTCTGGGACCTCATCCCTTCCTTTATAAGTCTTGATTTCTTCTAGTAAAGCTGGATTTTTCATAGTATGCTCCTTTTGTTTTGTAATCGCTATCATAACTGTAGCATATCTGGGAAAGCAATGCAAGAAAGAAGGGTAATACTCTTCAAAAATCAAATTCAAACCACGTCAGCTTCGCCTTGCCGTACTCAAGTACAGCCTGCGGCTAGCTTCCTAGTTTGCTCTTTGATTTTCATTGAGTATAAATAGATAGTGATTTTAGATTCTCCTCCCTCAAACCTATCGTCTGAAAGTAGTTTTAAAAATAAAAAGAGCGTTTCCGCTCTTTGTGTATCAATAAGTGCTAACTCCTTTCTCTTGTTTGACAGTTTGGAATTTCTTTTGGTAGGTCACTTTAATCGTCATATGAGAGTCCTCGTTTCTTTTTGATGACTATAGTATAAGACCTAAAACTAAAAGCTAGCTTATAGATTTCTTAGATAAGGCTTAATCCAGATGTTCTCTCTTTTCTAGATGGAGAGCAATCATGCGCCATTCTGGATCCTCTTGCCAAGCTTCTATCGAACTGATGTAGCTGGCAACCTTTCTGGCTTCTTCTAAAATCGGAAAATCTTCAATGATATCAGCCACTTGGAACTCTGGAAGACCTGACTGTCTAGTTCCAAAAATCTCACCCGAACCGCGCATTTTCAAATCTTCCTCAGCAAGGACAAATCCATTGGTGGTTTCTGTCATGATGCGCATGCGGTCTTTCCCTGACTCGGTCTTAGGATTGGCGACGAGAACAGCATAGGACTGCTTGTCTCCCCGACCGACACGACCTCTGAGCTGGTGAAGCTGGCTGAGACCGAACCGATCGGCATCCATGATGATCATGACGGTCGCACTAGGAACATTAACCCCAACCTCGATAACGGTTGTAGATACTAGAATATCTGTTTTCCGCTCTTTGAAATCCTGCATGATCTGGTCTTTATCGTCACTCTTCATCTTACCATGTAGGAGAGCCACTTCTGCCTTGCCTACAAAATGAGCTGTCAACTCCTCTGATAAGGCAATGGCATTTTTCAGATCCAGAGCTTCTGATTCTTCAATCAAGGGAGAGATGACATAGGCTTGAGAATCTTTTTGGATTTCCCCCTCTAACCAAGTCAGCACCTGAGGTAATTGCTCATGCTTGATCCAACGCGTTACAATGGGTTTCCGACCCGCAGGCATCTGGTCGATAATGGAAACATCCATATCCCCAAAGGCTGTGATGGCCAAGGTTCGTGGAATGGGAGTCGCCGTCATCATGAGGACATCTGGGTTGTCCCCTTTTTCCCGTAAAATACGCCTTTGCCCCACACCAAAACGGTGCTGCTCATCAATGATAATCAAACCAAGACGAGCATAATCCACCCCATCCTGAATCAGAGCATGGGTTCCGATGATAAAGTCGGCCTCACCCTTTGCTATGGTCTCCAAGACTTCTCTTTTTTCTGCAGCTTTCAAGGATCCTGTCAAGAGAGCGAGTTTCAAGTCTGGAAAGAGACTCTGTAGACTTTCAAAGTGTTGCTCTGCTAGGATTTCTGTCGGTACCATGAGAGCAGACTGGTGCCCAGCCGTCACTGCCGCAAACATAGCCAAGCCAGCTACTACTGTTTTTCCGCTTCCCACATCTCCTTGCAGGAGACGATTCATGTGGTAATCGGATTTCATGTCGGCCAAAATTTCCTGCAAACTCTTTTCCTGAGCTGGGGTCAGGACAAAAGGAAGATTTTCTTTAGCAGCTGTCACCTTTTCCTGAGACCAATTCAGAACCAAACCGCTGCCCTGAACTCTATTTTCAGACTTAAGAGTCTGCAATTGCATTTGAAAATAAAAGAGTTCCTCAAACTTGATCCGGCGAAGGGCCTGCTTGTATTCTGCCAAATCCTTTGGAAAATGCATAGCTCGGACTGCCTGACAACGGGACATGAGTTTGTATTTGTCCAACAAAGACTGGGGAAGATTTTCCTCTATCAAGAGGTCCAGTCCCTGATCAAAGGCTGTCTTAATGACCTTGACCAAACTAGCCTGACTGATTCCTTGAGCCAGACGATAGACGGGCTGGAGGTCATCCTCCACCTGAGCTAAAACTTTCATCCCAGTCAAACTAGCCTTAGCACGGTCCCATTTTCCAAAGACAGCAAGGGTTGCTCCCAATTCTATCTTATCAGCTAGATAAGGCTGGTTAAAGAAATTCACCGCAAAAACAACTTCTCCCTGCTTGAGGCTAAAGCGCAGGCGATTGCGCTTGAAACCATAATACTGGACACTGGCAGGAGTCACGACTTGACCAGAAAGAACCGCCTTTTCACCGTCTTCCAGTTCCAGCACCTGCTTGGTCTTGAAGTCTTCGTAACGGAAAGGAAAGTAGAGCAAGAGGTCTTGCAAGTTTTCAATTCCTAGTTTGGCGTATTTCTCGGCTGACTTTGGTCCCACACCAGGCAAGACATGCAAGGGTTGATGTAGATTCATGCTCCACTCCTTTCTTTTTTAATAATATTCTCTCGGAATGCGATCGCTGAGGAGACAAACCACCTCATAGTTAATGCTTCCGCGGTAGACTGCTACTTGAGTAGCTGTGATTTCCTTATCTCCGTCGGAGCCAATCAAGGTTACCTTGGTTCCAAGTGGGTAAACCTTAGGCAATCGAATGGTGATTTGGTCCATCGAAACCCTACCGACGATTGGGCAAGCTTGCCCGTCTACTAAGACGGAGAAATTCTGCATGTCTCGTGTCCAACCATCCGCATAGCCGATTGGCACGGTCGCGATGACTTGCTCGCTATCCGCCTGATAGGTAGCTCCATAGCCCATGCAGGTTCCAGCTGGAACTGTCTTGACATGAACAAGGGCAGATTGCAAGGTCAAGGCTGGTGTCAGGTCATAAGGCAAGTCCAAAACCTCTCCGCTGGGATTGAGACCATACATGGCATCTCCTATACGAACCGCATTGAAAATAGTCTCTGCATGCCAAAGAGTCGTTGCCGAGTTGCTGGCATGAACCAGCTCTGGTACCTCCTTCATACTTGCTAAAACAATCTTAAAGCCTTCTAACTGCTTATTAAAGTAGTCATCTGATGCTTCATCTGCAGTCGCAAAGTGAGTAAAGATTCCCTCAACACGAACCCCCTCTTGCTTGAGCAAGTACTGAGCTTGATCAGCTTCACTGACCTCTCTAAAACCAATCCGTCCCATTCCTGAGTCAATCTTAAGGTGAACCGACAATCCATCTAGGTCAGCACCAGTAGCTAAGAGTGCTTGAATCCACTCCAGTCCAGCTACTGTCAAGGTGATGTCATATTCTTTAGCTAGGGAAACAGCTTCTAGCTCAGAAACTCCTAAAATGAGGATTTTCTTGTTTATCCCTGCTTTGCGCAACTCAATAGCTTCATCAATATTGGAAACGCAAAATCCATCAACATCATCTTGGATAGCAGTGGCAACAGCTACCGCCCCATGTCCATAAGCATTGGCCTTAACTACTGCAAATTTGAGCGTACCTTTAGGGATATGACTCCCCATTTGTTGGATATTTTTTCGAATAGCTCCCAGATGAATGAGAGCCTTGGTTGGTCTATGTGGACTAGCTTTCATGATTTTCCTCCAAAATGACACTGGCTGTCACAAACTGATCTGTGTGGCTGATCGACAGCCAAATCTTTCCTGAAAATGGCGCCTGACTAAAATAGGGAGCCCCTCGTTCATTGTTCAAAACTTCCAAATCCTGAAAGGTCAGTTTGCCAATACCTGTCCCCATAGCCTTGGAAAAAGCCTCCTTAGCCGACCAGCGGCCTGCCAAATATTCGATTTGCCTGCGCCCTTTGAGACTGCTAAAGCGCTCCATTTCCTTAGCGGTCAGCACGCGCTTGGCAAATCCTTCATGTCGTGTAACTGCGCCTTCTACCGAAGACAATTCTTCGATGTCAATTCCATGTCCAACTATCATACTCACAAAAGGAGTTGAGATTCCCCCAACTCCATCCTTTTCACTTATTTTGTTAAGGTAGTATAAATTTCTTCTACCAAGGCTACTGTATTTTCCCAACCTAGACAAGGGTCAGTAATGGAACAACCAAAGATTTCTGGTTGGTTTTGACGACCATCAGCCAGGTAAGATTCGATCATAAAGCCTCGAACCGTCTTTTTAATCTTTTCATTCCAGTCGCGATTCAGCAAGGATTGGCGAACAATGCGGATTTGTTCCATATACTGCTTACCTGAATTGTCATGATTGGTATCGATAATGATAAAGGGATTTTCAAGTCCCATGGTCTCATAGCGGTTGATAGCATTTAAGAGGGTTTCATAGTAGAAATTGGGTTCATTTTTGCCGTATTCGTTCATGGCACCACGAAGGATAACGTGGGCCAAGGGATTTCCTGAAGTTTCCACTTCTTGACCATGGTAAAGGAAGGTTTGCTTGTTTTGAGCTGCATAGATGGCATTAAACATGACCCCAAGATTCCCAGATGTTGGATTTTTCATCCCAACTGGAGCATCAATCCCAGACGCCACAAAACGGTGTTCCTGGTCTTCCACTGAACGAGCTCCAACTGCATGATAGCTGACCAAATCATCAACCAAAACGAGATTTGACGGATAGAGCATCTCATCAGCTGTCGTCAAGCCCGTTTCGGTAATCACACGGTAATGGAGCTGACGAACTGCCTGCAAACCATTGATGAGACTAGGCGCCTCACTAGCATTTGGCTGATGAATCATACCCTTATAGCCATCTCCGTTGGTACGAGGTTTGGCAGTATAAACACGCATGACGATAAAGATTTTATCCGCAACTTTTTTCTGTAAGTCTGCTAAACGACGAGCATATTCCAAAACAGCCTCTTCATTGTCAGAAGAGCAAGGCCCCATCACCAAAAGGATTCGGTCGTCCTCACCTGAGATGATGTCTGCCAACTCTCGATCACGAGCTTCCTTATAACACAAGGCTTCAGGTGACAACTGGGTCGCAGCCTTGATTGCTTCAATATCTATTTCTTGACCTTTTTCGATAAATGCCATCTTATTCTCCTAGTGTTTGGTAGATTTCACGAACAAGTGCCTCAGTATTATCCCAGCCTAGACAAGGGTCCGTGATAGACTTGCCAAAAATTTCTGGCTCATTTTGACGTCCATCTTCCAGATAGGACTCAATCATAAAACCACGAACGTATTTTTTGATTTTCTCATTCCAGTCACGGTTGATCAAGGTCTGGCGTACGATACGGATTTGATCCATGTACTGCTTGCCCGAATTGTCATGATTGGTATCGATGATTATAAAGGGATTTTCCAAGCCCATCTTTTCATACTGATCAATGGTATTCATTAAATTGTCATAGTAGTAGTTGGGAATATTTTTCCCATATTCATTCAAGGCACCGCGAAGAATGGCATGAGACAATGGATTCCCAGTCGTTTCCACCTCTTTACCGAGGAAGAGGAAGCTCTGCTTGTTTTGTGCTGCGTAAATCCCGTTAAACATAACATTGAGATTTCCAGATGTTGGATTTTTAAATCCTGTTGAAAAATCTGCTCCACTCGCTACAAAACGGTGCTGTTGATCTTCTACAGAACGAGCTCCAACAGCCATATATGAAATCAAATCATCTACCAAAGGAAGGTTTTCTGGGTAGAGCATCTCATCAGCAGTTGTCATACCCGTCTCGGTAATCACACGGTAGTGTAGCTGACGAACTGCCTTGATTCCATTGATCAAGCTAGGAGCTTCTGTCGCGTTTGGTTGGTGAATCAAGCCCTTATAGCCATCTCCATTGGTACGAGGTTTGGCTGTATAGACCCGCATGACCATAAAGATACGGTCTTTGACTTCTTCTTGCAAGGCAGACAAGCGCTTGGCATACTCGAGGACTGCCTCCTCATTATCAGATGAACATGGTCCAATCACCAAGAGAATACGCTGGTCCTCTCCACGGATGATGGCTTCCAATTCCTGATCACGCTGGTATTTTTTTTCATAAGCCAAACCATCTAGTTTTGATAAGGCGCGAACTTCTTCAATGTTAATTTTAGGACTTTTAGCTGTAAATACCATGATTCATCTCCTTATAAAGCAAACGGACACCAAGTAAAAATGTATTTTCACCAGGTATCCGCCTGTTCTTATGTCTTATTAGTTTCGTCTTCCATGACAATTCTTAAATTTCTTACCTGAACCACATGGACAAAGTTCATTACGCCCAATTCGGCTCAAGTCCACATCTGCTGGAAGATTTGCACGCTGGGCTGCGATATTACGAGTAGCCGTTGTGCTAATATTAATCTCCGTCTGTGGTCTTTCTTGTTCATGGATTTGCGCTTTCATCATCAAACGAGTGACGTCAAATTCAATTGACCCAATCATGTCGTTAAACATGCGGAAACCTTCTGCCTGGTACTCAACAACTGGGTTGTTTTGCGCATAGCCACGAAGTCCAACAGCATTTCGCAACTGGTCAAGAGCATCAATATGGTCTGTCCACTTGTTATCCACAACACGCAGAATCAAGACTTTTTGGAATTCCTTGACTGCGTCCTCGTCTCGTAATTTTGAGATTTGACTATCGTAGACCTTTAAGGCACGTTGGAAGAGTTCATCTTTGATATCACGATCTGACAAGCCAGCCAAATCTTCCTCAGAAATAGAACCCTCTGGTAGCAGATTGTACTTAGCAAAGTTCAAGATAGCTTTGATTTTTTCTTCTTCCTTAGAACGTGAATGAGCATCCACAACTCGTCCGATCGTACGTTTAATCATAGCGTGAATCTCAGGAGCCAAGTCACGGTCAGCAGTGATAACATCATAACGCTGCGCATAGATAATCTCACGTTGTTCGCGCATGACATCATCGTATTGAAGAACTTGTTTACGTGTATCGTAGTTATTCCCCTCAACGCGTTTTTGAGCTGCTTCAACCTGACGGGTCAACATACGGGACTCAATAGCTTCTTCTGACATATTGAGGCGTTCAAAGACACCTTTCAAGCGGTCTGAACCGAAGCGTTTCATCAAGTCATCCTCAAGAGATAGGTAGAATTGAGACTCACCTGGATCTCCTTGTCTTCCTGAACGTCCACGAAGCTGGTTATCAATACGACGGCTCTCGTGGCGTTCTGTACCGATGACACAAAGTCCACCCAATTCACGAACACCTTCACCGAGCTTGATGTCAGTACCACGACCGGCCATGTTGGTTGCGATAGTAACCGCACCACGTTGACCAGCGTTCATAATGATTTGCGCTTCTTTGTAGTGGTTCTTCGCATTTAAAACTTCGTGGGGAATTCCTGCTGCAACCAATTTCTGAGAAATATAATCACTGGTTTCAACGGCAACAGTACCAACCAAGACAGGTTGTCCTTTTTGGTAACGAACCTTGACATCTTCAACAACAGCATTAAATTTTGCTTCAATACTTGCATAAAGAAGGTCAGAGTGGTCAATACGTTGAACAGGACGGTTAGTTGGGATTGGGATGACACGAATGTTATAGATTTCACGGAATTCTTCTTCCTCTGTCTTACCAGTGCCCGTCATACCAGACAACTTCTTATACATACGGAAGAGGTTTTGGTAGGTGATAGAAGCTGAAGTCTTGGTTTCATCTTGAATCGGCACGCCTTCCTTGGCTTCGATGGCTTGGTGCAAGCCATCAGAATAACGACGACCTTCCATAGTACGACCTGTAAATTGATCGACAATCAAGATTTCCTGCTCTTCGCTGACCACATAGTCAATATCAAGAAGCATGATATAGTTGGCACGGAGGGCATTGTCGATAAAGTGAGTAAGAGCCACATTTTCAATATCGTAGAGATTTTCCAGTTTGAAGTAGTCTTCAGCCTTGTCAATCCCTGAATCAGACAAACCAATAGTCTTAGACTGAATGTCAATGATATAATCATCTTTGTCCAAAGATTTGACAAAGTGATCCGCCATATGATACAGCTGACTTGTTTCGACAGCATTGGCTCCTGAAACGATCAAAGGTGTACGCGCTTCGTCAATCAAAATCGAGTCTACCTCGTCAACCAAGGCATAGTTAAGTGGACGTTGTACCATATTTTCAGCTCGAACGACCATGTTATCGCGAAGGTAGTCAAATCCAATCTCTGAATTGGTTGAGTAGGTGATATCACATGCATAAGCTTCTCTTTTTTCCATCGGAGACTTAGCTGCTAGGTTAATCCCTACTGATAAACCAAGCCATGAATAGAGTTCACCCATTTCAGTAGCATCACGCTCAGACAGGTATTCATTGACCGTTACTACGTGAACTCCTTTTCCAGACAAGGCATTCAGATATACCGGCATAGTCGCTGTCAGGGTTTTTCCTTCCCCTGTACGCATCTCAGGTACATCTCCGTGGTGAAGAACGATTCCTCCCATGACCTGAACCTTATAAGGGAAGAGTCCAAGAACACGTTTAGCCCCTTCACGGACAACCGCAAATGCTTCGTACAAGAGTTGATCTAGCGTTTCACCATTTGCATAGCGTTCCTTAAATTCAACCGTTTTTGCTTGCAGTTCTTCATCGGTCAAGGCTGCCATTTGTTCTTCATAGGACATGACCTTGTCTGCCATTTTTTCTAATTTTCTTATTTCACCTTTATCATTTTCGATGATTTTTTTTAAAATATTAGCCATTATTTTCCTTACTTTTAATTCTGAAGATTTTAGAATGTTCTTTTCATTTTAGCATATTTACTACTATTTTTCAAGAAAGAATCCTTACTTTACAAAGGAAAAAGACATCTCTAAAATCCACTTTTTTCAATCTTCTGTCGGCATTTTTTTGTTCGTGATGCATGCTTGATGATCCAGGCACAACTGGGACTTACATCCTCCTTCTGCCAGATTTGAAGAATCCTTTCAAACTTATCAGGAGCTTCCTTATATAAATCATTTAGATTGTTCGCTACGCTTTTTTGAATGGACTTGTCACTATCATCCTTTAGATTGGTCAGAATAGTGGTGAAATCCTCAAGATAATCTAACACCACGGTTTGTCTCTTAGCCCAAGGCAGACGGATACGCATGCACTCGCTGGCAAGTCTACGAACGCGCAAATTTTCATCCTGACTCCATTCTATCAGCAAAGCCATTGTATCCTTAGGATAGCGAGCCAGTAAGGGCCTCATGGAAAATTCTCCCGTAAATCGCTTGGTAAGTTCCTTACTAAAGGCCGCGCTCAATTCAAATTCCTTGTCTCCATATAGCTCTACATATTTGCCAATTGGCCAAAGCCAATAACCTTCTGAAAACATACCTAAACCACCCTCTAACTCAGGGCCTAAAATTTTCTCAAAAACCTTGAGAGAGTCCTGATAAGATAGGGGGAGGCATTCTTTGATACTTTTAGCCAAGAGTTCTTGACGCTGGCTAAACTCCAAATTTTCCAGGTCTTTTTCTAGCAAAAAGCTAAATTTTTGCCCATCAAAGGCGGGGGACGCTGCTTGCAACCGTCGACTCAAATCCCTAGCATAAGCCAGGTCATAATAGTCCTTTACTTTTTTCGCCATTTTTAAATCCCTTAATCTTCTGTTTACGGAACTTATTATATCATACAGATAGCTCGTCAACCAAATCATTTTCACTTCTCAAACTATTTTGACAAGAAAATAAAAAGGGCTAGAAGCTAGTCTAGCCCATCAATTTTTAGTGTTTAATTTCCAAAAAATGCTGGTAATAAGCCAAAGTACAAAAAGAGATTGATCCAGAAGGCCATGCAAAATAGCACTCCAAAGATAAAGAGACTGATTTTTTTAATCAGTATGGAGTATAGGATGGATAAAACACCAAAGACCACGAAGAGTTTTTTCATAACGAAATAATAAATTGAAACTCCTCCTATTTGCCAATCCCAAGGAAGAAAGAACATGAGGAACCAGAGAAAGCAAATCGTAAGAATATAGATTTTGTAATAGCTATACATAAACTGCCTTACCTTTGACATCTTAAACCTCCTCTAAAAATTAGCTATTCTGTGATGAGCCTCTGTTATTGATCTGTCTCAGCTTGAACATTCTCTTCAGGCAGACATAGACTTTCCAGTCATTTACAAGAGACAAGAAGACTAAAAGAATCCATATCCCCCATCTTGTTAGATCCATGGGATTTTTCAAGATAAAATTGAAAATCAACAAAGAAAAAATTGTAAAAGCGATACTGAATAAAGCCCAAAAAGGGAGATAAATCCAATAAAAGTAATAGAAAAACACGAAATATTTACTATCTTTATCCGCCTTCTCAATCCAATGAAAAAAATAAAAGTATGGTGACAAGACCAAGAGTTGAAAAAGTCTTCCTAGCATAGCTTTCTCCAAGATTTCTTTTTATTTTATTATACCAAAAAAAACCTGGAAAAGGCTTTCCAGGTTTGAGTTTAAAATCACTAGTCATACTAGAGAAATCCCTTTATTCATAGTCGATTCACTTTATTGACTTGATGAAGATGTTCCGAAATCGACCTTAGGAACTGTCTTGGCTTCTTCTGTTTCTTTGAAGGTTTCAGCTTCTTTAAAGTTCATCATATTCGCAAAGAGTACGGTTGGGAAACTCCTCAACTTTTGATTGTACTCGGCCGCGACTTTATTATAATCCTTGCGTGCTACAAAGATACGATTTTCACTTCCTGAAAGTTCCACCATCAGTTGCTCAACATTTTGATTGCTCTTGAGTTCAGGGTAGTTCTCCGTCAAGGAAATCAAACGGGAAAGAGCAGAGCTCAACTCTCCCTGAGCCTTTTGGTTTTCTTCCGAAGTTACTGAGCTACTACCGATTTTAGCTCTAGCATCAGCAATTTTAGTAAAGACTTCTGTTTCATGATTCATTTGTCCTTTAACGGACTCCACCAAATTACCAATCAAGTCTGAACGACGTTGGAGGGCTGTTGAGACATCGGCCTGAGCCTGCTCCACTTTAGTCTGTTCACCGATCAGACCATTATAGGTCGTCACTGCGGAACAACTTCCCAAAACTAGTAGTCCAAAGAAAATCGCCACTATAGAGAGAATTACTTTATTTTGTTTCATATCAAAACCCTAACACTTTCTTTTATCAACTTTTCTGAGATAGGACTCAGATTTTAAATCAATTTTCCAATCTTTGTTTTTTTATTCTAAATTAAGGAGTGAACTTTTGCAAAGGAATTGCCTTACTGCTTTGAGGAATCGGTTTGAGATTTATATAGGATCACTCACCAGTCATCAGAAGAACCGCCACCATCAAAGCCACCGCCGTCCCAGCCTCCAGATGAGTCGGAGCCTGAGTCTGACCAAGAGGATCCTGAATCTGATGAGTCACCGCCCCACCAGCCTCCGCCAGAATCATCTCCACTAGAACCACCACGACCTCCAGATATAAATCCGATGATCATCACGATGAAGTAAATGAGAATTCCAAATCCGATAACTCCGTCGCTCGAACTGCTTTTTCGATGCCGTTTCGAAGATTGGCTCTCACTGGTATACTTTTCAATTTCTCTTAGACGACTAGAATTAGTAGCATAGTCGTAACTACTTTTAGAACTTGAAGAAGGTGTACTCGAACCACTATAGAACAAGTAGTTGAGATTGTTTACTATAGAGAGAACTCCCTTGTTGTAGTCACCATTTTGAAAGTAGGGGCGTGCTGTTGTCAAGAACCTGTGAGTCTGATAATCTGTGATCTTACTGGCCACATTATTGCTGGTTTCAATCCGTGATTTTCTATCTTGAACTGCTACCACAATCAAGACACCGTGATTATCTCCCGAATAGCCAATCTTCCAAGCTCTAGCTGTTTCATTGGCAACTGTTTCGATTGTTTCTCCCTCTAGGCTTTTCACAACGTAAACGCCCATTTGGAATTTTTCTGCTTTTTTACTATTGACATTATTCAATTCCCGAATCTGACTAATTGTCGCGTCAGTCAAATAGTGATTTGGATCATATATCCCGTACTCAGGTTTTTCAGGTGCAGTGAATGCTGACAAGAAGAGAAAGACCATCAGCAATCCAAGCAAGCGAACCAACAAACTATTTTTAAATAATCTGCTTCTTTTCATAATAACCTCCCTGATAAAGGAAAATTGATTTAAGGAATTATAGCATTTTGATTTTTACAAAGAAAGTGCATTTTCATTACAAATAGGTTACAAAAACTAGGAAAATGATTGAATTTTGATGACAGATTCTTTCACCTATTTTATAGAAAAAAGAAGACCTCCCAGTCTTCTTTTAAGTTATTTATATTGGAAAACAAGCACAATTTACTTACGTTTTCTTGCGATCAAATGAATCGGGGTTCCTTCAAAGACGAAGGCCTTGCGGATTTGATTTTCCAAGAAACGCAGGTAAGAGAAGTGCATGAGTT
>CALHBZ010000119.1 GCA_937930605.1 Streptococcus oralis | reverse complement strand
AGAATGGTCAAGATGATTGAAACTGCGTAACCTAGGATTGTGTTCCACTTGGCATTGGTAAATTCTCCCATCAGTGACTTCTTAGAGGTCAGATAAATCAAGGGGAAGATTGAAAACGGAAGAGCGATCGAAAGAAAGACCTGTGAATAGACCAATAACTGATCCAAGATTTTTTCTTGATGCCCAAACAAAACGGCGACAATAATCACAGGTAGCAAGGCAAAAATACGTGTACCGATACGGATAATCCACTGAGGCAATTTCAGATGCAAGAAACCTTCCATGACAATCTGTCCAGTTAAGGTACCTGTAATAGTAGAATTTTGGCCACTTGCTAAGAGAGCCAGAGCAAATAAAGTTGACAGAGTTGAGCTGGCTATTGCTCCTGCTATTGTCGAATCCTGTAAAGCATTGTACATTTGGGAGAAAGCCGAAATTTCAGACGCATGACCAAAAAAGAGGGAGGCCCCTAAAATAAGAAGTAAGGAATTGACAATAAAAGCTAGGGACAACTGAAGATTTGAATCCCAGGTCATAAAACGAACAGCTTTTCGAACGTCCTTCTTATCTTTGTGGTTGATTTTCCTTGTTTGGGATAGAGAAGAATGGAGATAGAGATTATGGGGCATGACTGTCGCTCCTACAATCCCTAGAGCCAAGGTCAATTGGCTTTCATGACCCGGCAATGGTGTCTCAAATAATGTTGGAGTCGGTAAATAACCACCAAAAATACCCTGAATACTTGGACTGGATAAGGCCACCAGATAGGTAAAGATGGCTAATATGGTTAAAATAAGAGTCGTAACAATGGCTTCGATTTTTTTAAAGCCAAATTTCATCAATAAAAGTAACAAAAATACATCTAAAACGGTTAAGAGGATAGCGACCATAATCGGTATCTTAAATAAAAGATTTAAAGCAATCGCTGAACCTAGAACCTCGGCTAAGTCTGTTGCCATTAAAGCTAATTCTAAAATCACCCACAGACTATAGCGAAGCCACTTGGGAGCATGATGAGCTGTTGCCTGTGCTAGGTCCATCTTAGTTACGATACCGAGCTTTCCAGCCATCTGTTGTAGCTGCATGGCAATGATGGATGAAATTAAAATAACAAATAAAAGGCTGTACTTGTAGGAGGCGCCACCAACCACACTGGTGATCCAGTTTCCTGGATCCATGTAACCAACTGCCACAAGTGCACCAGGTCCTAAAAATGCTTTTAGATTTTGCCAAAAATGGTTGTTATTTGGAGTTTCAATAGATTGATTGATCTCAGAAAGAGAGACTTTTTCATAAGAGGACATAGGGATTTCCCACTTTCTAATCTGTCTTTACCAATTTCCTTAATGGAGTTTTTGAAAATACAATGAAAATAATTTGCCTATTTCCAATCTTTCCTTATTATATCACATTTTGGAATGATTCTTAAGGAAAGAATCATAGTTGAAATAAGCAAGATCAGTATTGTAAAAGCCAGCGTTTTCTACGCTGACTTTTTAACTGTGAAAATTTTTTCTCAACTAGATTGCTTCTGTGACAAAACTACGGCTTTCCAGCACTTTGAGCATGGCATTAGCTGTATCTAGGGCTGTGAAGAGGGGCACCCCGTGTTCAATGGCTGAACGGCGGATTTGCTCTCCATCTTCGTCAGCAGTTCGTTTTGTTCCGACAGTATTGATAATCGCTTGGATTTTTCCTTTGCGGACAAAGCTTGGAATGTCCTTCTCATCGTCACCAATCTTACCAACAGGTTGGGCATGCAGTCCATGACTGGCAAAGAAGGCTGCAGTTCCTTCTGTCGCAAGGATACCGTAACCGATATTTTGGAAACGTCGAGCCAAGTTCAAGGCTTCTTCTTTGGCATCATCTGCGATGGTAAAGACTACATTTCCAAAGGTTGGCAAATGGAGATAAGAAGCTTCAAAGGCTTTATAGAGAGCTTTTTCGAGAGTCGTATCAGAACCCATAACTTCACCTGTTGACTTCATCTCAGGACCGAGCAAGCTGTCTACCTTAGCTAGTTTGGTAAAAGAGAAGACAGGTGCCTTGATATGAACGCGAGTGCTTTCAGGATAAAGTCCATCTTGGTAGCCAAGTTCTGATAAACTTTGCCCAAGAATGAGCTTGGTTGCTACCTGAGCCATCGGAATATTGGTCACTTTAGAAAGGAAAGGAACCGTACGGCTGGCACGTGGGTTAACCTCAATAACATAGACTTTCTCATCCTTGATGACAAACTGAATGTTCATCATACCAAGACAGTTAAGACCGATTGCAAGACGTTTTGTGTAGTCTGCAATGGTTTCCTGAACCTTTTGCGACAAAGTTTGTGGCGGGTAAACGGCCATTGAGTCACCTGAGTGGACACCGGCACGTTCGATATGCTCCATGATACCTGGGATAAGGACATTTTGTCCATCTGAAATGGCATCAACTTCACACTCTTGCCCAACGATGTAAGAGTCAACAAGAACTGGATGGTCTGGACTAGCCTTAACAGCCGTACGCATGTAAGAACGGAGGTCCTCTTCGTTTTCAACAATTTCCATGGCACGTCCACCCAAGACATAAGATGGGCGAACAAGGACTGGGAAACCAATCTTGCGTGCTGCAAGCACTGCTTCTTCTTCATTGGTTGCTGTCTGTCCTGGTGGCTGTGGAATATCCAAGTTTTTAAGGGCTTGCTCGAAGAGGTCTCGGTCTTCCGCGCGGTCTAGGTCAGCGACTTGCGTACCAAGGATGGTCACACCTGCTTTTGCCAAAGGCTCCGCAAGGTTGATGGCTGTTTGGCCACCAAACTGAACGATAACGCCTTTTGGTTGCTCCAAGTCAATGACATTCATGACATCTTCGAATGTCAATGGTTCAAAGTAGAGCTTGTCAGATACCGAGAAGTCTGTAGAAACGGTCTCTGGGTTTGAATTCATGATAATAGCTTCATAACCAGCAGCCTGAATAGCCTTAACTGAGTGAACAGTTGCGTAGTCAAACTCAACTCCTTGCCCAATACGGATTGGACCAGAACCGAGAACTAGAACGGATTCCTTGTCAGACTTGATAGACTCATTTTCCCATCCATAGGTTGAATAGAAATATGGAGTTTCAGAGTCGAACTCTGCCGCACAGGTATCGACCATCTTATAGACTGGAACAATCTTGTTTTCCAAGCGAAGGTGGCGAACTTGCTCAGCTGTCGTTTCCCAGAGTTCAGCAATCTTACGATCTGAGAATCCGTTTAGTTTGGCAGTTTTTAAGACGTCTAAATCTTGAGGATGAGCGCCCAATTCTTGCTCAATTTCAAAGATGTGCAAGAGTTTATCCAGATAGAAGATATCAATCTTGGTCAATTCAGCAATTTCTTCTGGAGTGTAACCACGGCGAATAGCCTCTGATACATAGAAGAGACGATCATCTTGGGCCTTGACAACTTTTTCAATCAAGGCATCATCTGAAACCGCTGCAAGCTCTGGCATTTCATTATGGTGGACACCAATTTCAAGGGAACGACAAGCTTTAAGAAGTGATTCCTCGATGTTACGACCAATCGCCATGACTTCCCCAGTCGCCTTCATCTGGGTACCAAGACGACGTTCACCCTTTTCAAACTT
>CALHBZ010000118.1 GCA_937930605.1 Streptococcus oralis | reverse complement strand
TTGGTAGGTTCACTAGGATTTTCTGGCGGTTCTTGTCAAAGTCATCAAAGAGCCCAAGTTCAACCAAAGGAGACAAAAGCGATAGTTTCTTGTAATTCTTAGGAAGACGTGTGACGAAATCTTCAATACTTGAGAAAGGACGATTTTCGATAATCCAATAAGAAAAATCTCTTGGCATACCCTTAATGGCTTTCAAACCAAGATAGATTGTCTTCTGGGTAATCTTATCATGATAGGGAATGCTGTTGATTGCTAAAGGCGCTACTTCAAATCCCATCTGCAGAGCATCTACTATGTAATCACTGCTGGAGTAATTCAACATGACTTGGAAGAAAATAGCAGGATAATGCGTCTTGAAATAAGCAAGCTGAAATGCCAGGGCTGAGTAGGCATAGGCGTGGGATCTATTAAATCCATAGCCTGCAAACTTTTCCATCACTGCAAAAACTTGATTGGCTTTCTCTTCTGAATGCCCGAGTTTAACTGCACCAGCGATAAAATCTTCCTTCATCAAATGCATCTCTTTAGCATTTTTCTTACCCATGGCTCGTCTGAGAATGTCGGCTTTTCCAAGACTAAAGCCTCCAAAGCGCTGAGCTACCTGCATGACTTGCTCTTGATAGAGCATGATACCGTAGGTTGATGAGAGGATGTCCTCCAAGACAGGATCCAGCACCGTCACCTTTTCTTTGCCATGCTTACGAGCCACAAAGTTATCAATATAATCGCTAGCACCAGGTCTGTTGAGGGATGTCGTTGCCACCACTTCTTCAAAGACTTGTGGCTTGACCCGTTTCAAGAGTCGAATGGCTCCTGGTTGTTCAAATTGGAAAATACCTTTCGTATTTCCAGACGCAAAGAGGGCCAAGGTTGCTTTGTCTTCCAGATCAATCTCTTCGATTTTCAGATGAACGCCCTCTGATTCCGCAAGTAATTCCTGCATTTTCTGTACGAAAGTCAAGTTACGCAGACCTAGGAAATCCATTTTTAGAAGGCCATTTGCTTCAACTGCATGTGCATCATATTGAGTGATTAGCATGTCCTCACCGTATTTTAGAGGAATATAGTCTGTCAGATCCTGGTCACTCATAACGACTCCTGCCGCATGGATAGAGGTCTGACGAGGATAACCTTCAATCTTTCGAGCAATCTCAAAAGCTTTTTGGTATTCAATCTTGCTATTGATGACCTGCCTAAATTGCAAATTCTTCTCATAGGCCGTCGTTAGCGTATCTCGGAAACTGATTTTTTTCGTAATATTTGTTAATTCGTACTCTGGAACACCATAGCGTTTAAAAACATCACGAATTGCTTGTTTGGCTCCAAAGGTCGAATAAGTGACAATCTGCGCCACGTGTTGACTTCCATACCGATCACGAACATAACGAATGAACTCTGGTCTATAAAGATCTGGAATGTCAATATCAATATCAGGCATGGTGTAACGCTCACGATTTAAAAAGCGCTCGAAAATCAAGTTTTTCTCAACCGGATCAATCCCTGTGATGTCAAGTGAATAGGCCACCAAACTACCCACAGCAGAACCGCGCCCCATTCCCATATAGTAGCCTTGAGAACGTCCAAAGCGCAACAAATCCCAAACCACAAGGAAATAGTCGTCAAATCCCATATCATGAATCACAGCTAATTCTTCATTCAGTCGTTCACGATAGATAGCTGAGGTTAGCCCCTTAGTTATCAACCCTTGCTCAGCCCTCTCTCTAAGTTCTTCTACCGCTGGTCTTTCCGGGTTAAAGCGAGGGAGTTTTAAACTTGGATCAATTTGGTAGCTAACATTCTCTATCACACCTTGGAGATTGGCAAGTGCCTGAGGGAAGCGATTTTTAAATTGAGCTTCTAAGTCTGAAGCTGGTAGAAAGAGCCCTTGTTGTGAATGCACATCCACTTCTCTCAGACTGACATTATCCTTAATTGCCGCTAGGATTTGCAAAACCTGTATGTCTTCTTTCTCAAAAGAGTTGACCTGATACAGTGGAAGAATGGGTTTGGTAAAGACTTCTTGGTGAGTATCGGGACTAACCCCAATAAAGTAATCGTGACCCAAATCCAGCTGTTCGATTCCATCAAAATAGGGAACAATAATGGCAACATCTTCGAGGTGGGAGGTGAAATCAGACCAGTTATTTCGTCCAGTCATTTTTAAAGTTGATAACTTCATCAACTCTTGGTAACCTTTAGTAGATAGAGCTAGAAAACGGAAAGAAATACTCTTCTCGTCTATAATCAAGGTCATTTCAAGACCAATTAAAGGTTGGATTCCATATTTTCGAGTCACTTCTAAAAAGTGATAGGCTCCATAGAGATTATCCACATCCATGATAGCAAGGTGAGAATAGCCATACTCTTTAGCTGTTTGTACATATTTTTCAATCGAAACCACACTTTCCATAAAACTGTAAACAGTCTTGGTGTCGAGCTGCGCAATCATTTCTTCTCCTCCTTGCTTTAGATATAGTACTATTATACCATTTTAAAAACTAGAATGAAAAGGTAGAAGACTATTCCTTTCACTCTCACCTATAAAACCAAGCTGTTCTCAAAATCTGAATGCTATTGTGCTGAAATCTCCACGTTTTAAGATAGTTTGATCCCTGTTTCGGCCTCTTTTTAAATTGACTTCATCATAGGTCAACAATATCTTTTTTACCTTATTTTTGATATACTAAATTTAGAATATTTCTAAAGGAGAGCGCCATGCGTTTTAATCAATTCAGCTACTTGTCCGTTTCTCATTCGCAAGTTTTGCGCGAGTTATCCCAGCTTGGTTTGAAGCTGGTACCAGAACAATCATCAAAAAAACAACTTGAACAATTTGTCCGCTGGAGTTTTTTCACTTATACAAATACCGATTATGCTCTATCCACTTTAGCTGTGGATAAAGAAACGGATCTTTTGAGCTTCTTTCAGTCTGATAAAGAGTTGACTGCTGATATTTTCTATACCGTAGTTTTTCAACTTTTGGGCTTCAACTTTCTTATTGACTTTGGGGATGCTGAACAATTCCGTAAAGAAACTGGATTTCCTATTATTTACGGAGATTTGATTGAAAATATCTATCATTTACTCAACACTCGAACCAAAAAGGGAAATACGCTCATCGACCAGCTTGTTAGTGATGGACTAATTGCAGAAGATAATCACTACCACTACTTTAACGGCAAGAGCTTGGCAACCTTCTCTAGTCACGATGTCATTCGTGAAGTCGTTTATGTAGAGAGTCGTGTGGATACTGATAAAGACGGCCTCCCTGACTTAGTCAAGGTCAGCATTATTCGTCCTCGCTATGAGGGACAGATCCCTACGATTATGACTGCAAGTCCGTATCACCAAGGGACCAACGACAAAGCCAGCGACAAGGCTCTCTACAAGATGGAAGAAGAGCTTGAGATTAAACTGCCCCATACCATTGAACTTGAGGAGCCTAAGCTGAATTTAGTTGAACCTTTTGGTCAAGCCGAACTCGTCTCTGAGGCTGAGGAAAAGCTAACTCACATCAATAGTTCTTACACTCTCAACGATTACTTCCTCCCACGAGGATTTGCTAATCTCTATGTATCGGGTGTTGGAACCAAGGATTCCCAAGGTCTCATGACCAATGGGGACTACCAGCAGATTGAGGCATATAAAAATGTCATTGATTGGCTCAATGGTCGTTGCCGTGCCTTTACTGACCACACGCGCAAGCGCCAAATCAAGGCCGACTGGTCAAACGGAAAAGTCGCAACAACAGGAATTTCCTATCTAGGCACCATGTCCAATGGTCTTGCGACAACTGGTGTGGATGGCTTAGAAGTAATCATCGCAGAAGCAGGTATTTCCTCTTGGTATAACTACTATCGTGAAAATGGTCTGGTAACCAGCCCTGGTGGTTATCCAGGTGAGGATTTTGACTCACTTGCTGAATTGACCTACTCCCGCAATCTCTTAGCCGGTGACTATATCCGTGCTAATGAAGCCCACCAAGCAGACTTAGAGAAGGTAAAAGAACAATTAGATCGCAAGACTGGTGACTACAATCAATTTTGGCATGATCGCAACTATCTACTCAATGCTCACAAGGTTAAAGCTGAGGTAGTCTTTACGCATGGTTCCCAGGATTGGAACGTCAAACCACTTCATGTATATCAGATGTTTCATGCTCTTCCTGACAATATTCGCAAGCACCTCTTTTTCCATCATGGTGCTCATGTTTATATGAATAACTGGCAGTCGATTGACTTCCGCGAATCCATGAATGCCTTGTTAAGTAAAAAATTGTTAGGACTTGACTCAGGATATCAACTTCCTACTGTTATCTGGCAGGACAATACAGCACCGCAAACATGGCAGAGTCTTGATGACTTTGGTAAAGAAGATGAATTGCATACTTTCTCACTTGGAACTGAAGAAAAAGTGATTCAAAACCAGTATAGTCAAAAAGATTTTGAGCGTTATGGCAAGACTTACCAAACCTTTAACACAGAACTTTACCAAGGAAAAGCCAATCAGATCACCATTGACCTTCCAGTAAGCCAAGACATTCATTTAAATGGTCGAGTTGAGCTAAAACTTCGTATCAAATCAAGTACAAACAAGGGACTACTTTCTGCCCAACTGCTAGAACTTGGACAAAAGAAATATCTACAGCCTTATCCAGCTGTTTTAAGTGCTAGAACCATTGACAACGGTCGCTACCACATGCTTGAAAATCTCTGTGAACTGCCATTCAATCCAAGCGCCCAACGTGTCATCACCAAAGGCTACCTTAATTTGCAAAATCGAAGTGACCTCTTAAGGATTGAAGCAATTCAACCCAATGAATGGATGGATTTCAAGCTAGAGCTTCAACCAACTATCTACAAACTTAAAGAAGGAGATACTCTCCGTTTGGTTCTCTATACAACAGACTTTGAGATTACAATTCGAGATAATACAGACTATCACTTGACTGTTGATTTAGCACAGTCCACTATCATCATCCCCTCATAAAAGGAGGCAGCTTTATATGAATAAATCTGAACATAGACACCAACTCATCCGTGCACTTGTAGCTAAAAATAAGATTCATACACAGGCAGAGTTGCAAGCTTTACTAGCTGAAAATGATATTCAAGTCACACAGGCCACTCTCTCACGCGATATCAAAACCATGAATCTATCAAAGGTTCGCGAAGCAGATCATTCTTACTACGTTTTAAATACTGGTTCCATCTCCAAATGGGAAAAACGCCTAGAAAACTATATGGAGGATGGCTTGGTCATGCTACGTCCTGTTCAGCATCAGGTTGTCCTCAAGACCTTGCCAGGCCTTGCCCAATCGTTTGGAGCTGTTCTTGATGCACTTGATTTTAAACAAATCATTGCCACCGTATGTGGTGATGATGTCTGCCTTCTTATCTGTGAAAATGCTGAAGAAGCACAGACTTGCTTTGAAATTCTTAAAAAATTTGCGCCACCTTTTTTCTTCAATGACTAAAAAATCCCCCGTGATGAATCCAATCACGGGGTTCTGTTTTATAACGGTATAATTTCTACAATATGGAAAACCAATGTAAGGGTTATAAACCCTCTGTTACCATAGGGAAAAATCCCATATAATCTATAATGAACATGATCTCATGTTAGAAATGGCTTCAACTTTAAGAAATTGATTTTCATCACCTTAAGATAAAAGGGTGATCAAAATGTATTCTCTCAATATTATGCTTTCAGGCTCTATGCAAGTTATTCCACTTCTTGATTCTTTTCTTCATCTTTAACTGGAGCTGGTTCATAGGCCCGGATAATTTGAGCGACAACTGGATGACGAACCACATCCTTGGCTGAAAAATGAACAAAGTCAATTTGATGAATGTTCTTGAGCTTTTCTTGGGCATCAATCAAACCTGACTTGACGTTACGTGGTAGATCAATCTGACTGATATCTCCATTGACAATCATCTTAGAATTAAAGCCTAAACGCGTCAAGAACATCTTCATCTGCATGATGGTCGTATTTTGCGCCTCGTCGAGAATGACAAAGGCATCATCCAAGGTCCTCCCACGCATGTAGGCAAGGGGCGCGATTTCTATAATTTCTCGCTCCATTAGACGAGTCGTTTGGTCTTTTCCGAGAATCTGATACAAGGCATCATAAACAGGTCGAAGGTAAGGATCCACCTTCTCCTTGAGATCACCCGGAAGAAAACCTAAACTCTCTCCTGCCTCAACTGCTGGACGAGTTAGGATAATCCGCTTAACCTGCCCACGTTTAAGAGCAGTCACGGCCAAGGTGACTGCAAGGAAGGTCTTCCCTGTCCCTGCAGGCCCAATTCCAAAGGTCACATCATGCTGTTTGACACTGTCCACATAAAGCTTTTGACCCAAGGTTTTGACACGGATAGGCTTCCCAGTATTATCCTTGATGATTTCTTCTTCGTAAAGGGCGACAAACTTGTCAATTTCATCGTTTTTGACCATGCTAATCGCAGTGACCACATCTGGCGTACCGACAGTCATTCCACGATTCACCAAGACCATCAAGGCTTGAATAACTTGACGGGCTTCCTCACAGGCAGCTTCTTCTCCCAAAACCTGCACAATCTCCGTACGAGCATGAATCACCACATCAAGCTCTTCTTCCATCAAACGAAGATGGCGTTCATTGGAACCAAAAAGATGAAACAGGTCATCTGGATGACTCAGTTGAATGTCTATTGAATGTTCCTTCAAATAAAGAACCTCTCTAATCCTTTTATTTCTTTTTATTATAGCAAAGAGAACAATAAAATACTAGCCTCATCTCATTGTCTCTAGTGTTCTAAGTATTCTTGCCAGATAGAATCAAAATCTCCTAGATTGAAAGAGAAACTAGCATGTTCCTCCAAAAAGCGACTCACCTCATCAAAATCATCTGTGTGTTTTGGGAAGGCTGACTCTTCAAAAGCGAGGTCTGCTAGGATGGCTTTGGGACTGTTACTTTTAGGATTGCGCTCGGTCATGAGCCAAGTGTAAAATGATTTTCTCAATTCTTTCTCCTATCAAGACTTTTTTGATGAAACTTTTCTGATTCTTGAAAATTCCTGGACTTAGCCTCTGATACGTAGTGTTTTATAAAATCTGTTTTAGCAGTTGTATAAGCATCACGATTGTGTTCAAATTTTTTCCACAAATTCAGTTTTAATTCCTGATACGCTTGGGCGATATCTGGATGCTGGCAGAGATAATCTCTAAAATAAATCTCGTCATGATCTCCTATCAGTCGCAAATGTAGATGAAAAACTTTTTCGGCAAAGCCCTGCTCTGTATAGCCTTTATTTAGCGAAATCCTGTTAGGACTCTCTGACATCACTAGCCAATCATCCTTCACCAATAGATCCCTAACCTTTGCTAAATCCTCTATTCTACCCACTTCTAAAAGAATATCAACGATATTCTTAGCCCAAATATTAGGGATAGCTGTGCTACCGATATGTTCTATTCTTTTAATAACGTTTGCACCCAATATTTTTATTAGATTTGCTTTTTCTAATTCATACCAGTCTTTCCACTCTGATTTATGCTCTACCAGAAAAATAGGAAAAAGTTGCCAGAGTTCCTCTAAACTCATTTCTTCAAGTTTCTTTATCATGTCTAGAAAGCTTAAATCAACTCTGTACCAAACTGGTCTTGCTTGATTTTGCCAGCCTTCATCAAGCCACCAAGTGCCTTTTTAAACTGACCTTTAGAAATGCCAAAGGTTGCTTTGATGTCCTCAGGGGATGACTTATCATTCAAGGTCATAAATCCGCCATTGCTTTCCAAGTAGGTCAAAATCATCTGGGCATCATTTTCTAACATCTCAAAGGAACGTGGTTTGAGGGATAGGTTCAGAGTTCGGTCAACCTCGCGGAAACCAATGACACGCGCATCTAACACTTGCCCTAAACGTGGCTCTGCGTAGCGCTCACTTGGGTGAATGAAACCAAGCATGTTATTCTCTGGCAGATAGACAAAGGTTCCTGACAATTTGAGACGATAAACAATGGCTGACCAGTTTTGGTTCTGCATATTGTTGTAGGCAGGACGAGCCAGACGTTGGAAGTCTTCTTGATAAGCCAATAGTCCCCAGATACGGTCTTTCTTGTCCACTTCAAGACGGATGTAGAGTTGGTCACCCTTCTTAGGCCAGAGTTCCTTAAGTTCAGGGAGAATATCGAGTGACACAACGATTTCCTTGTCAGGTAGACCTGTATCCACAAAGACACCCAAGTCTTTACGAACTTCTGTTACGGTTCCCCAACCAAATTGATCCTGAGTCGCAGTCACTTCTAGAGTGGTCAAGCGGAGTTTTTGCTTCATGTCCGTGTAGGCAAAACCTTTGACCGTATCTCCTACTGTATGTTGACCCTCTTCCTTGGCAAGTGCATAGGTTTGACCATCCTTTTGCACAAAGTAAAAACGGTCATTTTCATCGATGATGAGTCCAACGATAAAACTTGCAAGATTTGTATTCATATTTCCTTCTTTCGAATAAAACTCAGCCAGCAATGCCAACTGAGTTTTTTTGTTTATTTTTAGACTTCCAAAAGTTCTTTTTCTTTATTGGCAGTCATGTCGTCGATGTGTTTGACAGCATCGTCTGTTACTTTTTGAATATCTTTTTCAAGAGTCTTCAATTCGTCTTCAGTGATTTCTTTTGCTTTTTCTTGTTTCTTGGCTTCGTCCATAGCATCACGACGGATGTTACGAACAGCTACTTTGGCATTTTCACCGACCTTCTTCACTTCTTTAGCAAGGTCACGACGAGTTTCTTCTGTAAGGGCAGGGATAACCAAGCGGATCACAGAACCATCATTAGCTGGTGTGATACCAAGATCAGAAGCGTTCAAAGCACGTTCGATGTCTTTCAATGAAGATTTGTCAAATGGCGTTACCAACAAAACACGCGCTTCTGGAATGGTGATAGAAGCGATTTGGTTAAGAGGAGTTTCTACTCCATAATATTCTACATGTACACGGTCCAGCAAGCTTGCATTGGCACGGCCGGCACGGATACCTCCAAATTCACGAGCGAGTGAGTGGTGAGATTGGGTCATTCTCTCTTTAGCTTTTTCTACAATTGCATTAGCCATAATTTTCTTATTCCTTTTCTTCGATATTATTTGAAACTGTTGTTCCGATATTTTCACCAAATACGACACGTTTGATGTTACCTGGTTGGTTCATGTTGAAGACAACCAAGTCAATGTCGTTATCCATTGAGAGGGTTGAAGCAGTTGAGTCCATGATACGAAGACCTTTGTTGATAACATCACGGTGAGTCAATTCTTCAAACTTAACGGCAGTCTTGTCTTTCTTAGGATCGGCATTGTAAACACCATCGACACCGTTTTTAGCCATAAGGATGGCATCTGCTTCGATTTCAGCTGCACGAAGGGCCGCTGTTGTATCGGTTGAGAAGTAAGGTGAACCAATTCCGGCACCAAAGATAACGATACGGCCTTTTTCAAGATGACGAAGGGCACGTCCACGTACGTAAGGCTCAGCCACTTGTTGCATAGAAATAGCTGTCTGCACACGCGTATCTACACCAACTTGCTGCAATGAATCTGCCATTACAAGAGCATTCATAACAGTCCCAAGCATTCCAGTGTAATCAGCCTGAACGCGGTCCATACCTGCCTCAGCAGCAGGTTCACCACGCCAGAGATTTCCTCCACCAATTACAAGGGCAATTTCGATCCCTAGACTATGAACTTCTTGAATCTCTTTTGCAATTTTTTGAACTGTTTGGATATCAATTCCTACGCCACGTTCGCCTGCAAGGGCTTCACCTGATAACTTGATTAAAATACGTTTATACTTGGGGTTCGCCATTTTTACTCTCCTTTTTTCATCCTACCTATTTTATCACAATTTCTAAGATTTTTATAGTATCATGAACAATTCTTTCAAAAAAATTAGACAGTTAAAAATTCCTCTAAGTCAGTAAGAGCGCGCTCTGCAATTTTTTCATAACGAGCCTTCTTATCACGGATACGCTCACCTTCCAACTCCTTGATAATCCCGAAATTGACATTCATCGGTTGGAAGTGTTTGCTGTCCGCATGGGTGATGTAATGAGCCAGACTGCCAATCGCTGTTGTCTCTGGGAAAATAGCCTCGCTTTCTCCCTTGAAGAGACGAGCAGCGTTAACACCTGCAACTAAACCTGATGCTGCTGACTCGACATAGCCTTCCACACCCGTCATCTGACCAGCAAAGAAGAGGTTGGGCTGTTTCTTAGAACGGTAAGTCTGTTCAAGAAGATTTGGTGAATCCATGTAAGAATTGCGGTGCATGACCCCATAACGGACAAACTCAGCATTTTCAAGACCCGGAATCATTTGGAAGACACGCTTTTGTTCTCCCCATTTGAGATGGGTTTGGAAACCGACGATATTGTAGAGGCTACCAGCCGCATTATCCTGACGTAGCTGGACAACCGCATAAGGTGTTTTAAATTCTCCATCACGAGGGCCTGTGTAGTCGTCTGGGTACTCCAAACCAACTGGTTTCATAGGACCATAAAGCATGGTTTTAATACCACGTTTTGCCATGACTTCGATAGGCATACAGCCTTCAAAGTACTTTTCTTTTTCAAAAGAATTTAGCGGTGCTTCTTCCGCGTTGACCAAAGCTTCATGGAAATCCATAAACTCTTGCTTGGTCATGGGAGCGTTGAGATAGGCCGCCTCTCCCTTATCATAACGGGACTTGAGATAAACCTTACTCATATCAATGGTGTTGACATCGATAATAGGTGCTGCCGCATCGTAGAAATAGAAACCGTCTCCTCCATTGAGCGCGTGGATTTTTTCGGCCAAGGCATCACTAGTCAAAGGGCCAGTAGCGACTACCGTAATAACATCTGTCGGCAATTCTGTAATTTCATCACGCACTACTTCAATCAAGGGGTGAGTGCCCACTTTCTCAGTCACCATTTGGGAGAAACCCTCACGGTCCACCGCAAGCGCACCACCTGCAGGAACACGTGTAGCCTCAGCAGATTCCAAGATGACCGAACCCAAGCGACGCATTTCTTCCTTGAGGAGGCCAACAGCATTTGTCAGAGCATCACCACGAAGAGAATTGGAACAAACTAACTCAGCAAAATTGTCTGTTTTGTGCTGAGGTGTTGACTTGACACCACGCATTTCATATAGTTTAACTGGAATACCACGTTCTGCAATTTGGTAGGCTGCTTCAGACCCCGCTAAACCTGCACCGATAACATTGATATAAGATTGAGACACGACACTAATACCTCTTTGGGTGGAACATCAGTCCATATCCAAACAAGCCCCTGGATTGTTTGACACCCACAAATCTTTCTAATTTTTCTTTTACTAGTATAACAAAAAAAGGGAAGAAGG
>CALHBZ010000117.1 GCA_937930605.1 Streptococcus oralis | reverse complement strand
CTCTCAATCCTCAAGTTGACCGCCTGACCCAGTCTGCCATTATGGAAATTGATAAGCATGGTCATGTAGTCAACTACACCATCACACAAACGGTTATCAAGACAAGTTTTCGTATGACCTATAGCGCTGTCAATGACATTCTGGCTGGCGATGAGGAAAAGAGACAAGAGTTTAAGAGAATTGTTCCTAGTATCGAGTTAATGGCCAAGCTTCATGAAAGGCTAGAAAACATGCGTGAGAAACGTGGTGCCCTTAATTTTGATACCAGTGAAGCTAAGATTTTGGTGGATAAAAAAGGAAAGCCAGTTGATATCGTTCTTCGACATCGTGGGACTGCAGAACGGATGATTGAGTCCTTTATGCTGATTGCCAACGAAACAGTTGCGGAACACTTTAGCAAGCTGGATCTACCTTTTATCTATCGTATCCATGAGGAACCGAAAGCTGAAAAAGTTCAGAAATTTATTGATTACGCTTCAAGTTTTGGATTGCGTATCTATGGAACTGCCAGTGAGATTAGCCAAGAGGCCCTCCAAGACATCATGCGTACTGTTGAGGGAGAGCCCTATGCAGATGTCTTGTCCATGATGCTTCTTCGCTCTATGCAGCAGGCTCGCTATTCGGAGCATAACCACGGTCACTATGGGTTGGCTGCGGACTACTACACCCACTTTACAAGTCCGATTCGTCGTTATCCTGACCTCTTGGTACATCGGCTGATTCGCGACTATGGGCGTTCCAAGGAAATAGCAGAGCATTTTGAGCAAGTGATTCCAGAGATTGCGACCCAGTCTTCCAACCGTGAGCGTCGTGCCATCGAGGCAGAGCGTGAAGTCGAAGCCATGAAAAAGGCTGAGTACATGGAAGAATACGTGGGCGAAGAGTACGATGCGGTTGTATCCAGCATTGTCAAGTTTGGCCTTTTTGTCGAATTGCCGAACACAGTTGAAGGCTTGATTCACATCACCAATCTACCTGAATTTTATCATTTCAACGAGCGTGATTTGACTCTTCGTGGAGAGAAGTCAGGAATAACCTTCCGTGTGGGACAACAGATTCGCATTCGCGTAGAAAGAGCGGATAAGATGACAGGTGAGATTGACTTCTCTTATATCCCAAGTGAGTTTGATGTCATTGAAAAAGGCTTGAAACAACAGGCTGGTCGCAAAGAAAGAGGGCGCGGTTCAAGTCGTCGCTCAGATAAGAAGGAAGACAAGAAGAAACAAGGTCGTTTTAATGATAAGCGCAAATCGTCTTCTAAAGACAAAAAGAAAAAGGGAAAGAAACCTTTTTATAAGGAAGTAGCTAAGAAAGGAGCCAAGCATGTCAAAGGGCGAGGGAAAGGTCGTCGCACAAAATAAAAAAGCACACCACGACTATACAATCGTAGATACGCTTGAAGCAGGAATGGTCCTGACAGGAACGGAAATCAAGAGCGTTCGAGCAGCTCGAATCAATCTCAAGGACGGCTTTGCCCAAGTAAAAAATGGGGAAGTCTGGCTGAGCAATGTTCATATCGCCCCTTACGAAGAGGGGAATATCTGGAACCAAGAACCTGAACGCCGTCGTAAACTTCTCCTTCATAAAAAACAAATCCAAAAATTGGAGCAAGAAACCAAAGGAACAGGTATGACCTTGGTTCCTCTTAAAGTTTATATCAAAGATGGCTATGCCAAGTTACTTTTAGGACTTGCAAAAGGGAAACATGACTATGACAAACGGGAGTCGATCAAGCGTCGTGAACAAAACCGCGACATCGCGCGTGTGATGAAAGCTGTCAACCAGCGATAAAAAGAGGAAATGAAAATGGAAAAACTAATTGCCTATAAACGCATGCCCTTGTGGAATAAACAGACCATGCCCGAAGCTGTCCAGCAAAAGCACAATACTAAGGTCGGGACTTGGGGCAAGATTACAGTTGTAAAAGGAGCACTCAAGTTTATTGAGTTGACAGAGGATGGTGAGGTTCTAGCTGAACACCTTTTCCAAGCAGGGGCTGACAATCCCATGGCGCAGCCGCAAGCCTGGCATCGAGTAGAGGCAGCCACGGATGATGTAGAATGGTATTTGGAGTTTTATTGTAGGCCTGAGGATTACTTTTCTAAGAAGTACCAGACCAATCCAGTCCATTCAGAGGTCCTAGAGGCCATGCAGACGGTAAAACCTGGAAGAGCCTTGGACTTGGGTTGTGGTCAAGGCCGTAATTCCCTCTTTTTAGCCCAGCAAGGTTTTGATGTGACAGCTGTGGATCAAAATGAATTGTCCCTTGAAATCTTGCAAAGCATCGTAGAGCAAGAGGATCTAGACATGCCTGTCGGACTTTATGATATCAATTCAGCCAGCATTAGCCAAGACTATGATTTCATCGTATCGACAGTCGTTCTGATGTTTCTTCAAGCGGACCGCATTCCAGCTATTATCCAAAATATGCAGGAGCACACCACGGTCGGTGGCTATAACCTTATCGTCTGTGCCATGGATACAGATGATTATCCTTGCTCAGTCAACTTCCCATTCACCTTTAAAGAAGGGGAGTTGGCGGACTACTACAAGGATTGGGAATTGATCAAATATAATGAAAATCCAGGACATCTGCACCGTCGTGATGAAAATGGCAATCGCATTCAACTCCGATTTGCGACCATGCTAGCCAAGAAAATCAAGTAAATCAAGTAAATCAAATCTTTACAAATGAATAGAAACCACTTTGAAAGGTTTCTATTCGTTTTTATTTGCGGCCTCAGATTGGGGCGAGCAGGATTTTATGCTATACTAGAAGTAGGAAATCAGAG
>CALHBZ010000116.1 GCA_937930605.1 Streptococcus oralis | reverse complement strand
ACATGATCCATTTTGCCATACCATCCAATAGTTTGTAGCCACCAAAGAGCAGCATGGCCCAAATGACTGCAACAAGAATGAGGGACCATTGAGTGATGCTAAGACCAATCATTGGAAAAGCGCTAGCGATGATGGCGGAGCAAAGGATAGCGACCCCAGCTGTATTGACCATAGCAGAGAAGACATTGAGGATAAAGAAAATCCAGAGATAGAGCTTGCCTTTTTCAGCATAGCCTTCGACCAAGGTCTTTCCAGTATCTGCTGTGTATTCAGCACCAAAACGGAAAAATGGATATTTAAAAACATTGGCCAAGATAACCAAGAGAAGCAGAGACCATCCATAAGAACCGCCAGCTTGAGTGGAGGATACGATGTGAGAACCTCCGACTGCAGCGGAAGCCATTAGGATTCCTGGCCCCATTGCCTTTAGTTTGCTTGACCAGGTTGACTGGTTTGATAAAGTAACTTGTGACATAATAAACACTCCCATTTTTGAATTTTCAGAATAATCTGAATAGATAGCTACTATTCTACAAAAAACTTAAAAGAAATGCAAGAGAATTTTGGAAAAATTTAGAAAATTTCAGAAAGAAGACTTGATTATCAGCCCTGATGGCTCATTATAAGTTTCATGAAGAAGAGAAAAATCCGAGAAGAAGACTTCTCGGATTTGGATTATTTGAGTTGATCAGTGATTTCCTTGGAAAGTATGAGTCCCAAACGATAGCTCTTGTTGATGTAGGCGATGACATCATTGATATTCTCTGTTGTTTGGATTCTTTCGTGGATATCTGCTTTGAAAGTTTCGTCTTTCAAAAGCTGTTCCTGAAGGAGTTTCTGAAGCTTTTCTTTTTCGTATTTATTGATGAGAAAAAGAACGACAAGACTGATAAGAACTAAGATATAAGCATACTGGCTCATAAAATCTCCCCTGATTTGATAAAGAATTGAAGGTATAAGAAAAGCGAAAGAAATTTTCGCTTTTCAACTAAGTCACTAGGTGAGCAGAACAGATATCCAATAGCTAAAAACAGACAATTTGGACCTTTAACTGAAAAGTCCGCCCAGTTGATATAAAGACTAGTAAAGCGCCAAGCCAAAGTCCATATAGGATTTGGCGTTAGTTACCTAGATTGCTTTGCAAGCAAGTAACTTGAAGATTACGACGTCTTTCAGTAGAAATCGAAAACATTTCTATCGAAAGACTAGTAAAGCGTTTAAGCAATTCGTACTGGTTACGACGTTCTGGGACATAAATCGATAATATTTATGTCCCAGAACTAGTGAAGCGCCTAGCCAAATCCCTTATAGGATTTGGTGTTAGTTACCTAGATTGCTTTGCAATCAAGTAATTGAAGTATTACGACATGAGCCAAACCAAATCGATATTATTTGGTTTGGTGAATTAGTGAAGCGTTTAGGCAATTCGCCATATAGCGATTGCCGTCAAGAGACTAGGAACTTTAGTTCCAGTCTCTTGTAACGATTTACATCTTCTCTGGCGCTTCTACTCCGAGCAAGCGAAGAGCCTCTTTTAGAACGACTGCGGTTGCGTAGCTGAGAGCTAGACGGCTGTCGCGCTCTGGACTTTCATCTAGAATACGAGTGTGAGCATAGTATTTATTGAAAGCTTGAGCTAGGCTGATTGCATACTTGGCAATGAGCGATGGGTCATAGTTATCAGAAGCACGTTTGATGATACGGGCAAAGTCTTGGAGAAGTTTGATGATTTCCCAGCTTTCGGTATCATTTAGACAGTAACTTGTTTGAGCATTTGGTTGGAAATCGGCTTTTCTAAGTAGAGACTGAATACGAGCGTAAGCGTATTGGATGTATGGACCAGTCTCACCTTCAAAGGAAACCATTGCTTCCAAATCAAAGTCATAACCATTTCTACGGTCAGTCTTCAGATCGTAGAACTTGACAGCTCCAACCCCAACAGCTTGGGCGATTTGATCCTTATTTTCGAGTTCAGGATTTTTTGCTTCGATTTGAGCTTTAGCACGAGTGATGGCTTCTTGGAGAGTTGGCTCGAGCAGGATGATGTTTCCTTTACGAGTAGAGAGTTTTTGGCGATTCTTGGTTACAAGACCAAAGTCAACGTGAACCATATCGTCACTCCAAGCAAATCCCATTTTCTTCAAGACAGCTTTCAACTGTTTAAAGTGGTTAGATTGTTCTTGGCCGACAGCATAGACATTTTTAACAAAGTTGTAAGTACGAGCACGGTAGATGGCTGTTGCGATATCACGAGTGATGTAGAGAGTAGCGCCATCTGATTTTTTAATCATAGCAGGTGGCAAATCAAAATCATCCAAGTTGACAATGCAAGCCCCTTGAGACTCTTCTAGCAAGCCTTTTTCTTCCAAGATTTGTACGACTTCATCCATCTTGTCATTATAGAAGGCTTCACCGTTCAAGCTATCAAATTCAACACCGAGTAGTTTGTAGATGCGGTTGAATTCGACCAAACTTTCATCACGGAACCATTGCCAAAGTTGAGTTGCTTCGGGGTCACCATCTTCTAGTTTTTTGAACCAGAGACGACCTTCATCATCGAGAGCCTTGTCTGTTTCGATTTCGGCATTGATGCGAACGTAAAGTTTCAACAATTCATCGATTGGGTTGGCTTCGATGGCTTCTTTAGAGCCCCATTTTTTATAAGCAACCATGAGAAGACCAAACTGTTTCCCCCAGTCTCCAAGGTGGTTGATTTTAATGGTTTTGTAGCCCATTTTCTTAAAGATATTAGAAAGGGCATCTCCGATAACCGTTGAACGCAAGTGGCCGACTGAGAAGGGTTTTGCGATATTTGGACTAGAAAGGTCAATCGTGATATTTTGCTCTTGGCCTTCCGTTTGTTGAGCGTAGTCAGCACCTTTTTCGATGACTTCTTTGATAACTGCACCAGAAATAGCAGATTTATCAAGGAAAAAGTTTACGTAAGGACCCGTTGCCACCACTTTTTCAAAGGCTTGGCTGTTGATCTTTGCAGCAATATCGGCAGCAATCATTTGCGGTGCCTTGCGTTCGACCTTTGCTAGCGAGAAAGCAGGGAAAGCGATGTCCCCCATTTCAGAGTTTTTAGGTGTTTCCAGTAAATTTAAAATAGCCTCTTGATCCAGGCTATCAATGACGCTAGCCAATTCACTAGCAATCAGTTCTTTTGTATTCATAAGTAGGCTCCTTTTGGGCTTTTCTTCTATTTTATCATAATTTTAGATAAAGAAGAAAATTTTTTTGAATTATTCAGTTTTTTTGGTATAATTATATCTAAAAACAACTCTAAAATTAGTTATAAATATTCATGTAAGAGGTTAAAATGAGAAAAAAAGAACGGCATCAGTTGATTAAAAAGATGATTGCAGAGGAAAAACTAGGAACCCAGAAGGAAATTCAAGATCGTTTGGAACTTTGTAATGTTTTTGTGACACAGACGACCTTGTCTCGCGACCTGCGTGAAATTGGCTTGACCAAGGTCAAGAAAAATGACAAGGTTTTCTATGTTTTAGCTAATGAGACAGACAAGATTGATTTGGTAGAGTTTTTGTCTCATCATCTAGAGGGAGTTGCGAGAGCAGAGTTTACCTTGGTGTTACACACCAAGCTTGGAGAAGCGGCGGTTCTAGCAAATATTGTTGATGAAAATAAGGACGAGTCGATTTTAGGGACGGTTGCTGGTGCCAATACCTTACTGGTTATTTGTCGAGACCAGCATGTTGCCAAGGTCATGGAAGAGCGTTTGCTGGATTTGATGAGGGATAGATAGGGTTTTGGGACTTGTTCCCAAGCCTTATTTTTGACAAGGAGAGAGCCAATATGACGACAGAAAAACTATCACCTGGTATGCAGCAGTATGTGGATATTAAAAAGCAATATCCAGATGCTTTTTTGCTCTTTCGGATGGGTGATTTTTATGAGTTGTTTTATGAAGATGCGGTCAATGCAGCGCAGATTTTAGAGATTTCACTGACCAGTCGTAATAAAAATGCAGAAAATCCGATACCCATGGCAGGAGTCCCCTATCATTCTGCCCAGCAGTATATTGATGTTTTGATTGAGCAGGGCTATAAGGTGGCCATTGCCGAGCAGATGGAAGATCCTAAACAGGCGGTTGGGGTTGTCAAGCGAGAGGTGGTTCAGGTTATTACACCAGGGACAGTGGTCGATAGCAGTAAGCCAGACAGCCAAAACAACTTCTTGGTCGCCTTAGATCGTGATGGTAATCAGTTTGGGCTGGCTTACATGGATCTGGTGACAGGTGATTTTTATGTAACGGGACTATTGGACTTTACCCTTGTTTGTGGGGAAATCCGTAATCTCAAGGCTCGAGAAGTCGTGCTGGGTTATGACTTGTCTGAGGAGGAAGAACAAATCCTCAGTCGTCAGATGAATCTGGTACTTTCCTACGAGAAAGAAGGCTTTGAGGACATCCATTTATTGGATTCACGTTTAGCAGCTGTGGAGCAAGCGGCAGCTAGTAAGTTGCTCCAGTATGTTCACCGTACCCAGATGCGGGAATTGAACCATCTTAAACCGGTAATCCGTTATGAAATCAAAGATTTCTTGCAGATGGATTATGCGACCAAGGCCAGTCTAGATTTGATTGAGAATGCCCGTTCAGGTAAGAAGCAGGGGAGTCTTTTCTGGCTTTTGGATGAAACCAAAACAGCTATGGGTATGCGGCTCTTGCGTTCTTGGATTCATCGTCCCTTAATTGATAAGGAACGAATCATCCAACGTCAAGAGGTGGTGCAGGTCTTTCTTGACCACTTCTTTGAGCGCAGTGATTTAACAGACAGTCTCAAGGGAGTTTATGATATCGAACGCTTGGCTAGTCGGGTTTCGTTTGGCAAGACCAATCCCAAGGATCTCTTGCAATTGGCGACCACCTTATCTAGTGTGCCACGGATTCGTGCGATTTTAGAGGGAATGGAGCAGCCTGCTCTGGCCTATCTCATCGAACAGTTGGATGCCATTCCAGAGTTAGAGAGCTTGATTAGCGCAGCGATTGCTCCTGAGGCCCCTCACGTGATTACAGAAGGTAGCATTATTCGGACGGGATTTGATGAGACTTTGGATAAATACCGCCGAGTACTCAGAGAAGGGACTAGCTGGATTGCTGAGATTGAGGCTAAAGAGAGGGAAAACTCAGGCATCAGCACGCTCAAGATTGACTACAATAAAAAAGATGGCTACTATTTCCATGTGACCAATTCGCAACTGGGGAATGTGCCAGCCCACT
>CALHBZ010000115.1 GCA_937930605.1 Streptococcus oralis | reverse complement strand
TTAGTTGGAAAGAAGAAAGTTCCATGACCAAAGTGTCTGTTTTACCCGCATCTTGAGCGACTTGACTAGCTGGAAATCCGATATTCCCAGACAAAAGACCATTTTGACCACCAGCCGTCAAGACTTGCGCAATCATGGTCGTGGTCGTCGTTTTGCCATTTGATCCCGTAATACCAATAATCGGAGCTTCAGAAATCAGATAAGCCAACTCAACTTCAGTGATAACAGGAATCTTCTTCTCCAGAGCCCGAATAACCATAGCATTATTATAAGGAATACCTGGATTTTTAACCATCAATTCAAAGTTTTCATCCAGCAACTCCAGAGGATGTCCTCCTGTCACTACTTTAATACCTTCTTCTAGCAAGGATTGGGCAGCAGGATTTTCCTCGAAAGGCTTACCGTCGTTAACTGTCACGATGGCTCCTAATTTATCTAAAAGGCGAGCAGCAGATTCACCTGACTTAGCCAAACCTAAAACCAAGACTTTCTTGTTAGCAAAACTTGCTATATTTTTCATAAAAAACCTCTTTAATTGTACTTCATTCTATTTTACCCTTTTTTAAAGAAATAAAAAAGTCATAGATGCGCTTTATTTACGTCTGTTGTTAACTTGTGAAAAAAATGTGATATTTTTTCTGATTTGCAATGATTTGTAATAGAATTCTAAAAGTTATCAGAGTTTAACTCTTATCCTCCTTTCATTTCACAATCTATAAAAAAAGGCCCAGAACTAAATCGAATTTTAGTTCTTAAGCCAATTTTTAATCTTTGCTTTTATCGTCTAAAAAATCAAACAAACCAGGTTTCTTATCTAATCGAGCAATGTCGCGTAAGGCAAAATAAGCCAAAATAAGCATAGCCACCCCAACAAATAACTCTCCCGGCATTTGAAAAATCCGAAATGCCGCTAAAACCAAGAGAATAATAAACAAAACCAAGACTAATACAACCGATAAGACATTAAAGGTGCCTTTAATGCTCTGAGGAGCAGCAAAAAGGTAATACAAGAGAATCAAAATTCCAATTATTAAATAAACCATCTTGCTACTCCTTTCCCTTTTACTTATTCAGCTGCAGCTGATTTTTTCTTTTTGTTGGCTTTCTCGCGCTCTGCCTTGTTTAGAATTTGCTTACGCAAACGGATAGACTCAGGCGTTACTTCCATGTACTCATCGTCGTTCAAGAACTCAAGAGACTCTTCAAGGGTCAAGATACGAGGTGTCTTGATAACCGCTGTTTGGTCCTTGGTAGCTGAACGAACGTTGGTCATTTGCTTAGCCTTGGTGATGTTAACTGTCAAGTCATTTTCACGAGAGTTTTCACCGATAATCATTCCTTCGTAAACTTCAGTACCTGGGTTAACAAAGATGGTTCCGCGTTCTTCGATAGACATGATTGAGTATGTTGTAGCCTTACCAGCGTCGATAGAAACAAGGGCACCACGGTGACGGCCACCGATTTCACCAGGGATAACTGGCAGGTATTGGTCGAAGGTATGGTTCATGATCCCGTAACCACGCGTCATTGACAAGAACTCGGTTGAATATCCAATCAAACCACGTGCTGGAACCAAGAAGACCAAACGAGTTTGACCATTTCCAGTTGCTACCATATCCAACATTTCACCCTTACGCTCAGAAAGACTTTGGATAACAGAGCCTTGGTATTCTTCTGGAGTGTCGATTTGGACACGCTCAAATGGCTCACATTTAACACCATCAATCTCTTTTACGATAACTTCTGGGCGAGATACTTGAAGTTCATAGCCCTCACGACGCATGGTTTCGATCAGGATTGACAAGTGCAATTCTCCACGACCTGAAACTGTCCACTTATCTGGTGAATCTGTTGGATCAACACGAAGGGAAACGTCTGTTTGTAGCTCAGCCTGCAAACGTTCTTCCACCTTACGAGACGTTACCCATTTACCTTCACGACCTGCAAATGGTGAGTTGTTAACCAAGAAGGTCATTTGGAGCGTTGGCTCATCAATGTGAAGGATTGGAAGTGGTTCAATGGCGTCTGTCGGTGTGATGGTTTCACCAACAAAGATATCTTCCATACCTGAAACGGCAATCAAATCACCCGCTTTTGCTTCTTGGATTTCACGACGTTCCAAACCAAAGAAACCAAAGAGTTTCGTAACACGGAAGTTTTTAGTTGTGCCGTCTAGTTTAGAAAGAGTAACTTGGTCTCCAACTTTCACACTACCACGGAAGACACGTCCGATACCGATACGACCTACGAAGTCATTGTAGTCCAAAAGTGACACTTGGAACTGCAAAGGCTCATCTGAGTTGTCTACTGGAGCTGGGATATGATCGATGATGGTGTCAAAGATTGGCGCCATTGTTTTTTCTTGATCAGCTGGATTGTCTGACAAGGAAGAAGTTCCGTTAATCGCTGAAGCATAAACAACTGGGAAATCAAGCTGGTCATCATCTGCACCAAGCTCGATGAAGAGTTCCAAGA
>CALHBZ010000114.1 GCA_937930605.1 Streptococcus oralis | reverse complement strand
CATCGATACCCGCTTTGGCACTGCTAGCAAGCATGCCTTCTCTCGGGGAAATACCCTGCCTTATACAGGCGTGCCTTTTGGGATGAATTATTTTGTGCCCCAGACCAGTGACCAGGAGGGAGCTTGGTTCTTCGATCCGCATCTACCCATCTTTCAGGGGATTCGATTGACCCACCAGCCCAGCCCTTGGATTGGGGACTACTCTTGGCTCCTCATAACACCTGTCACAGGTCAGCTTGGGGGAGACAGTCTCTTTCACCGCCAGTCTTCTTATGATATCGAAAAAGCCTCTTTCCAGCCTCATTATCTGAAGATTTTCTCCCTGCGCTATCAGATTGAAACTCAGCTCACACCGACTTGCTACGGTGCTTCTATTCGCCTAGAACAAAAGCAAGGTAAGGCTCTCTCCCTCAATCTTCATACAGCAGATGAACTGACAGTCAAGCAGGTAGATAAGCGGACTCTGGCCCTAAGACAAGAAGGAAAAACAGAGACCAATAAAAATCCACTGATACTCTTCACTGCCCTACAAATGAATACGGATATTCTTGATGTCAGCCAAAAAAGCGGAGACTGGCGAATTGACTTAGCAAGTAGTCATGCTGAGATCCAATTAGCGACTTCTTTTATTTCTCCTTCTCAAGCGTTGCTTAATCTACCTCAAAAGGACTTTGATAGCTGTAAAGCAAATGCCCAAGCAGACTGGGAAGATCTCCTCCATCGTTTTGATGTACTTAAGACAGGAGAGGCTGACCGAACCTTCTTTGACCACTGCCTCTACAGACTCTTCCTCTTCCCACAGACATTTTATGAGGTGAACGAGTCAGGGCAGGCCATCCACATGGATTTGTCTACTGGTACTGTCAAGCCCGGTGTCCTCTTTAGCAACAATGGTTTCTGGGATACCTTCCGCACCACCTTCCCCCTCTTTGCCCTTATCATACCGGAACACTATCACCGCTTTCTAGAAGGTTTCCTCAATAGTTACCACGATACTGAATTTCTTCCAAAATGGCTGGCCCCAGATGAACGTGGCATGATGCCTGGTACACTTTTAGACGGTATTATCGCAGATAGTGCCTGCAAGGAAATGGCTCCCGACTTGGAAGAAGAACTCCTCCAAGCTATGCTTGAAACAGCCAGCAAGACCGACCCTCTCGGCATCAATGGTCGTCACGGACTAGCCCAATACCAAGAACTGGGCTACCTCTCTACAGACCACCACGAAAGCGTCAGCCATACCCTAGACTATGCCTATAGTGACTTTTGTATCGCTAGTTGCGCCGAAAAGCTTGGTCAGAATGACATCGCTGAGACTTATTGGACTGCTTCACAAAATTACCGCAATCTATTTGACGCTGAGACAGGCTACATGAGAGCACGAGACAATCAAGGCAACTTCCGCCCTGACTTCTCTCCTTATAGTTGGGGACGCGACTATGCCGAATGTTCAGCCATTCAAGCTACTTTAGGCGTCCTCCACGACATCCCAGGTTTGCGTCAACTGATGGGTGGAAAAGAAACCTTTAGCCACTACCTTTTGAAAGCCTGTCAGGATGCTCCTCTCTTTGAAACGACCGGCTATGGTTATGAGATTCACGAGATGAGCGAGATGGCTACAGCTCCTTTTGGGCAAATCGCCATTTCCAATCAACCTAGCTTCCATATCCCTTATCTCTTCCGCTACAGTAACTATCCTGAATACACGGCTCTTCTCATTAAGACGATACGTCAGAAAGCCTTTCACCCAAGCTGGGAAGCCTATCCTGGCGATGAGGATAATGGCAGTCTCTCTGCTTGGTACATCTGGTCGGCTCTTGGATTCTATCCAACCTGTCCAGGAAAGCCAAGCTACGACCTCGGAATTCCCCTCTTTGACCATCTGCGTTTCTACCTAGCTAAGGAAAATAAATGGCTAGATATCCATGCCGAACAAAACTACAGCCATTTTAACTTTGTCAAAGAGTGTCGATTGGACGAGACCCCTGTATCTAGTATTCAACACCAAGAACTCTTGAAAGCTGAGCAACTGACCTTCACCCTCAGCTGGCTACCAAATCACTAATAACCAAAAGAACCTTTGCATCGCGCAAAGGTTCTTCTTTTATGAAACTTGGACT
>CALHBZ010000113.1 GCA_937930605.1 Streptococcus oralis | reverse complement strand
AATACAGGAGACAAGATGAACTACTTTAATGTTGGAAAAATCGTCAATACGCAGGGTCTACAGGGTGAGATGCGAGTCTTGTCTGTGACGGATTTTGCTGAGGAACGCTTTAAAAAAGGGGCAGAGCTGGCTTTATTTGATGAAAAAGATCAGTTTGTCCAAACAGTGACCATCGCTAGCCACCGTAAGCATAAGAATTTTGACATTATCAAATTCAAAGACATGTACCATATCAATGCGATTGAAAAATACAAGGGGTACAGTCTCAAGGTCGCTGAGGAAGATTTGAACGATTTAGATGATGGAGAATTCTACTATCACGAGATTATTGGTTTGGAAGTTTACGAGGGAGACAACTTAATTGGAACTATCAAGGAGATTCTACAACCGGGTGCCAATGATGTCTGGGTGGTCAAGCGAAAAGGCAAGCGTGATTTGCTTTTACCTTACATTCCGCCAGTAGTTCTCAATGTTGACATTCCAAATAAACGGGTCGATGTGGAAATCTTAGAAGGGTTAGATGATGAAGATTGATATTTTAACCCTCTTTCCTGAGATGTTTTCTCCGCTGGAGCACTCAATCGTTGGAAAGGCTCGAGAAAAAGGGCTCTTGGATATCCAGTATCATAATTTTCGTGAATATGCTGAAAAGGCCCGTCATGTTGACGATGAGCCTTACGGAGGCGGTCAGGGAATGTTGCTCCGTGCCCAACCTATTTTCGATGCTTTTGATGCCATTGAAAAGAAAAATCCCCGTGTCATTCTTCTCGATCCTGCTGGGAAACAGTTCAATCAAGCCTACGCTGAAGATTTGGCCAAAGAAGAGGAACTGATCTTTATCTGCGGTCACTACGAAGGGTATGACGAGCGCATCAAGACCTTGGTAACCGATGAAATTTCCCTAGGAGATTATGTCTTGACTGGTGGTGAATTGGCGGCCATGACCATGATTGATGCTACGGTTCGCTTGATCCCAGAAGTGATTGGCAAGGAGTCTAGTCACCAAGACGATAGTTTTTCTTCAGGACTCCTCGAATATCCTCAATACACACGTCCTTATGACTATCGAGGAATGGTGGTTCCAGATGTGCTCATGAGTGGTCATCATGAAAAGATTCGCCAGTGGCGACTTTACGAAAGTCTAAAGAAAACCTACCAGCGCAGACCTGATTTGCTAGAAAACTATCAACTGACAGTAGAAGAAGAAAAAATGCTGGCAGAAATCAAAGAAAACAAAGAATAAGGAGAATCTTATGCAAGTAATCAAACGTAACGGAGAAGTTGCCGATTTTGATCCAGATAAAATTTACCAAGCTGTCCTAAAAGCAGCTCAGACAGTTTATGTTTTGACTGATGACCTACGTCAAAACCTAGCTCAAGTCACTAAAAAAGTAGTCTTGGACTTGGAAGAAGCAAAAGTAGAACGTGCGACTATCAGTATGATTCAATCAATGGTTGAAAATCGTTTGCTGGGAGCAGGTTACATCACCATTGCAGAGCACTATATCTCTTATCGCTTGCAACGTGATTTGGAGAGAAGTGGGTACGGTGACCACATCGCAGTTCACCTTCATTTTGAACAAATCCGTTAAGAAAAAGAGTGGGATGCAATGAACATCTCACTCTTTCTTAAATCTATTTTTTTGAGCTCTCTGGACAGTGGATGGGACAAAACGTAGCCTTTTGATATCAGCGATTCGGATAATACGTGTCACATTTCTGGTAAAATTTTTGACAATAATCTGCTGACGACTGACATCATATTTGACAATGTCACCTGTAAAACTTGTCTCAGCGAGTATGACATGAACAGCTGT
>CALHBZ010000112.1 GCA_937930605.1 Streptococcus oralis | reverse complement strand
ATCCTATCTCTCATTTGCATCGAATCTCATATTCCTTACTAAAGTCATGCAAGAGAGCATTGACGGCCTTGAGGATAGACTTGCGCGTGATGATTCCTTGGAAAATTCCTTCACCATCTACGACTGGCAAGAAAGGTTCATCCACCAGTTTATGGAGGACTTCAGTGATGTTATAGTCTGGAGCGACGACTGCTACATCTGTCTTGGTCATATTGACGATGTCTGTCGTTGCCATCTGCTCATCTGTCAAACCTTGCTCCATTTGATAAGCCAAAACATCTCTCAGGCCAATGGTCCCGACAAAGCGTTTGTCAAAGGTCACAACAGGGATACGGGTATAGGTGATTTGACTCAGCACCAAAATTGCATGGTCAGCGTTATGGGTATCAATCAAGGCTGCTAGATTCTCAGCAGGGGTAAGAAAAGTTTCTTCCTGCTCCAGTAAAAATGCTTCAAATTCCTTGGCAATCATCGAGCAAACTCCTTGGATAAGCCTGGATAAATCTCATGATCACGTGTCAAAAAGTCTACTTTGAAATAGCTGTCATCAATCTCCACACGAGCATAGAGGCATTCTCTGATGGTTCCTCGTGGTTGACTGATGGAGCCTGGATTTAGAAAAAGAGTCTTTCCTTCCATCCAAGCACTTGGCACATGCAAGTGACCATAGAGACAGATATCGGCATCTTCTTCCTGAGCCCAGTAGTCCAACTTTTGAAAGTTGAAATTGATATCAAATAAATGTCCGTGAGTCTGGATAATCTTTGTAGGACCAAGTTGAGTCACCAAACGTTCTGGGTAACCAGTATAAAAGTCCATGTTGCCTTTGACGACATGGATACCCTCCCAAAGTGGAGCATCAGGACGGAGTTCTGAGTCACCATCGTGGAAAATGGCATCGACTTTCCCCAGATAGCGATCACGAATTTCTTCCACAATCAAGCTATCGCCATGGGAATCACTCATTACAATGATGGTTTGCTTTGCCATGATGGAAATACCTCCAAAAGTTTCTTAACGGCTAAGGCACGGTGAGATTGGCTATTTTTTTCTTCAAGGGTTAGTTCTGCTGAGGATTTACCTGTCTCTCCTACCAGGAAGAGGGGATCATAGCCAAAGCCATTTTCACCCTTAGGTTCAAAGTTAATGTAGCCTGGCCATTCAGCTTCAACCACCAAACTTTCCTTACCTGGACTAGCTACGACTAAGGTTGTGTGGAATTGAGCCGAACGATCCTTGAGATCAAAGACCATGGCCAATTCGTGCAAGAGCTTGGCATTATTTTCACGGTCAGTCGCTCCCACACCTGCAAAACGGGCTGACCAGACACCTGGCAAACCACCAAGAACATCGACTTTGAGGCCTGAGTCATCTGCTAGAACCATCTTGCCTGTTAATTGGGAAATGGTTTCGGCCTTGAGGCGGGCATTTTCTTCAAAGGTCATGCCTGTTTCTGCTACTTCGGGCAGGTCAGGATAGTCATTGAGATTTTCCACATCATAGCCTAGTTTGTCAAAGATAGCTCGAAATTCCTTGGTCTTGCCCTCGTTTCGAGTCGCAATCAACAAGGTTTCTCTAACCTTACTAGTTTCAAAGAAGGCTTGAACATTGACCCCTTCTTTAGGCAATTCTACATGCAGGAGTTGTCCGTTTTCAACCAAGAGCAGGGCTCCCTGACGTTGGATAACTTCCAAGTTGCGTCCTGCTTCGGCATTTAAAATCTCAACGATAAAAGAGAGCAGACGGAAGTTAGAAGACCAGCGCATCACTGTTATCGTAATCGGAAAGCCATTTTCCTCATCACGAAAAATCCGAGCCAAATCCATAAAATCAAGCTCAAGCGGATCTTTGATGAGGCTGTAGATGCCTCCATAGACATCCCAGACACCGACATACCAGTCCTGGTCGTCCTTGTATTCATAAATTTTATTTGTCATAATGTTACATGCTCCACATGAATCTCTTTTTCCAGCCATTCTGCTCCAATTTGGGCAAAACTTTGGCTGCTGGCTGTAGTGTAAAATCGGTGCTGAAGCGGGGCTGCGTCCCGGCTACGATTGATTTCAAAATAATTGAGTAAAACTGAGATATCCCGTACACACTCTGCCCCACTATCGATGAGCTGAACCTTTGGTCCCATGACATTCTGGATGATAGGGCGAAGGAGCGGATAATGAGTACAACCCAAAATCAGGCTATCCACCTTGCCAACCAAGGGACGCAGGGTTTCATAAACCACTTTCTTGGTTACACTGGTTGACAGGGCACCAGACTCGACCAAGGGGGCAAACTTGGGACAGGCCAAACTTTCCACCTGTAAGTCTGGATCCAAATCATGGATTTTCTGACGGTAGATGTCTGATTGTACCGTCATGGGGGTTCCAATCACTCCGATTTTCCCGCCTTGACTGGACTTAATAGCTGCCGAAGCTCCTGGCAAAATCACACCTAGGACAGGAATATCTAGTTTTGCCTTGATTTCTTCCCAGACGACCGCAGTCGCAGTATTACAAGCAATGACAATCATCTTGACATTCTTGGTCAAAAGAAAGTTGACCAACTGCCAAGTATATTCACGAATTTGCTCAGCAGGACGGGGGCCGTAGGGCGCCCGAGCCGAATCTCCAATATAGACGATTTCTTCATGGGGAAGCTGGCGCATGAGCTCACGAACAACAGTCAAGCCCCCGACACCCGAATCCAAAAAACCAATTGGCCGATTATCCATACAGTCTTCTTTCTAGTCTTCTTTTTCTGATTGATAGTTCATTATGATTCCTTGTCCTGAAGGAACTGACTGACAGCTTGATAGAATGTCAACTGTCTCTCTCTTAATCATAATCAAATATCAATAGAATGCAAGGAAAAAGTCTTATCCTTGAGAACTATTGAACATAGTGAGAAGTCTGGAACTTTCATCCCAGACTTTTCCTATTTATTTCTTTTTATTGTTAGCGAGGGCTGCTTTTTGTTGGCGGATGATTTGGTGGTAAACTTGTTGTACCTTGGCTTCGCTTGGTTTTTGACCATTTGCGCTCAAGAGAGCACGAACTGCCTCAGCGTTCAAACGTGGGTTGTCCGCAAATTCTTTTTCGATTTGCTTACGAACCAAATACATCCCTCCAAGAGCTCCTCCTAGAAAAGCTAGCACAATCAAGATAATTGCTAAAAGTAAATCCATTCTTTTTCTCCTGTTTCTTTTTGAGTCTTCTATATTATACCACAAAGTGACTTTCCTGACTAGTTTGTTTTACGCTTTCAGGGAGGGGGAAAGGTAGCAAGAAGGAATTCAATTGGTTACTTATCAATCTACCAGCAATATTACCCGCTAATATTCTTAGACAATAGGCCTTCAGCAATCATAACGATGGATGTAGCTACACCTCTTGCCTATAAATCCCAGCTGGAAATGATGGCTCTATGTAGTTGTGGGAGTATCTCAGAAAGCTTAATCTATAAATAGACTTAACCCCCCTCATCGAAATCACTTCGTGAAGTACATTGCATGAGCGATTGATCCTACCGCCCCCAAAAAAATTAAACAGGAAAATCTAACTTTTGAGGGTCTGTAGCTGACTAGACAAATGATAGAAAAAAACCTTTCCAACCTCTGAAGGAAATATCCCTCCTCACCCAGCTTTCGCCTAAGATCTAGGCTCAATTTTTTAGCTCTTATCTTCTTATTTCAGTTGACAGAAAGCCCTTCCTATTGTATAATGTAAGTGTCGAGTTGAGAGGGCTTTCCTCCAACTAAGAACAATATATTAATAAAAGGAGAACTTTTATGGAAAACTTTGCTATGATGGACAACCAATTTGTTGCCTTGACTGATGAAGAAATGATGATGATCGACGGTGGATGGTCATTCTACGGTGTCCCTGTTGATGTATTCACAGTTTCTTTGGCTATCTTGGGTGGATCACTACTTTCTGGTTTCTTTGTAGGACTTTTTAGCTAATTTAGTATCTTAAATAGAAAAGGTGAATTTCATGAACAAAGATTTTAAATCATTGGATCAAAAATTTATGCCTCTTACTGAAGCTGAATTGGTTGAAGTAGAAGGTGGTTGGGTCGGCGGTGACCTTGTTCGTGCCGTATTTGATATCGGTCGTGAAGTAGGTCGCGCTATTCGTGGCGTTGCTATCCGTGCATATGGTCGCATCAGAGGTAGAATTGGTTCAAGATCTGGTGGTTCTAGCAATGGTGGCGGCGCTAACAACGGTGGCGCTGCAAGCCCAGACGTTTTTAACTAATAGTTTGTCTTTCGACAGAGAGCCTCTTGTTCGTCTTGATTGGGACAAGAGGCTTTTTCATGTGAAAGCGAGCCCAAGCCTATCTCGGATCAATATCTTTAAAACGATTGATACCATTGGAAAAATAAGCCACATTAGTGTATGATAGAACTAGTTACTTTCGTCTTTTCTCCTCTTTCTGAGTTTGTTTTTCTGGAGAAAGCTAGTATAGA
>CALHBZ010000111.1 GCA_937930605.1 Streptococcus oralis | reverse complement strand
ATATACATTGGAAGCGCAACTAAGAATTTTAAATGGTAAATCTGAAAAATTTGCAGAGGAATTTGTTACTTTTATTAAAGAATTATTAAGTATAGAATCTAATAAGATTTTGAATGATAAATTTATTAGTGACTATAAAGAAAAATTAGGAAAAACTACTTATTTTAGAATTGCAAGAAATATAGAGGAATGGGTGAAATATATATCAGAGAAGCAATTTAGATTTCCTGAAAAGAAATCACTTTGTTTGGCTGGGTACTGCAAACCGGTAAAAAAAGCAAATGATTATGAATTTATAAAAATTAATTCCAATGGAGATTCATTAAAATGGAGTATGGATGGAGATAAGTTTAGAAATTATGCGAATAAATCAACAGAAGTTGGAAATGTTTATGATATTCATGGGTTTGATATAGATTTTGCATCTATTTATATTGGTAAAGATATCTATTTAGATGAGAAAGAAAAATGTATTAAAGTGGATAAAGATAATTCTTTCGATACTGCTACTAAAAAAGGTGTTGATCAAATTGATGAATTTGTAAAAAATGCTTATTATATTTTATTGACGAGAGCTGTGTACGGTCAAATGGTTTACGTTGAAGATGATAAATTAAGAGAGTTTTTACTCAAAATATTTCCGGCTGACAAAAATTAATTGATTGTGAAATAGTATTTTAATATTTAACAAATGCAAGAAGCCGTCGAAGTGCTTGACTTTGAACTGGCAGCTCAGATACGTGATATGATGTTGGAAGTCAAGGCTTTGGATTAGAAAAAAATGAATTTTAAATATGTTTAACTAGGAGAATGTAGTAATGAAAAAAGCGTTAGTGTTGAATTTCAGTTTTATCGCAATTATCCTCTCAGCTTGTTTTCTAAGTTTTGTAGTCATTTTATTAGTTTCATTTCATAATACTTTTTCTGGACCATCTCAATCAGAAATTGAGAGTGTAACAAGAAGCACCTTAAAGTTATATGGTTTTGAAGGAGATGTAAAGGTTACTAAATATTCTAGATCCAGATGGCCTTCTGTAGAGTATGAAATTGAATACGATTATAGTGAAGAAGTTAATGGGAGGAAAGTCACTGTTAGTGATAGTTTGATATATAATCCTAAATCTTCAAATGGTTCTCGCAAAACATATGAAGAACTAGCCTACGATGGCACTACTAAAACTATGTTACGAGAATTCTCGGGGATAGCTGATGAATTACTTGATCAACATCCAGACAGTGTTTCCAATAAAGAAAAAGTGGAGAAGTTTTTCAAGAAATTTGAGAATCCAAATCTAGAGTATGTAAATACCTACTGGAGTGTCGATGATCGTGCCAAAAATATAGAAGAATATTACGCTCTTTTAGAAAAGAATCGTAAAGATGGGAAACCTTTTCAAGGTTTATATGATATTCCTATTGATGAATTTCTAGAAAAAGAAATTATAAAAGGAAGTGTAAAATACAAAGACACTGTTTTAGAAGAGGGTGAAAAAGATTATTTTGATAGTGAGGGTGGACTGACAGAGTTTATCTCGAATGGGATAGATAATGCTGAGTTGCCAGATGCCTTTTATGAGGTTTCTTATTACTATGGTGCCAAAGGATATCGTTCAGGTAGTGGTGTTTCTTTAAAGATTAAGAATCATAAACTGATAAGTTACGAAAAGAACAGAACTGGTTAGTTTTAGTTGATAAGATTAAGCTTTTAAGCTTGTATCTCTTAAAGAGAGAACAGAGTTTTAATCTCTTTGAACAGTCGAAAAAAGAAAGAATAAGAAATAAATGAAAAAGAAAGTCATGGCACAGAAAAATTCAAAAAAATACCATAAGCCAAATCAAAAAATGAGCTGGATAGATAAAGCAAAATTGTGGTTGCTACAGCATTCAAAAATAGCTTTTCTATTAGATAGTAGTATATTTTTTCTTTCAGCTTTTGGGGTATTCTATTTGTTGTTTGGAACAAGTCTTGTTCCAAAACCCTATCAAAACTTCAATTATCTTTTCCCGCTCTTTCTGAATCTTATATTCTTAGTGAACATGCTTTATCAAGGTGCTTTTAGAGATACTTTTGATGGAATGCATACAGTACAAGATTTTGCAGAACTATTCTTGTATCTAAATGGAGTAGTTCTGTTGTTTCACTTGTTTTTTGGATTATCGAGTCGAAACAGAAAGAGTATTCCTCCCCTGCTAACTCTAGATCACCGCTACATCTGGTTTCCTATTCTAACTTATGTGATCTTCTTCCTAGTGGCTGCATTGATTATTTTAATTTCCAAATATGTTAAAAAGAAAAGGAGTCAATCATGATAAAACATTTAACTATATTTAGGGTTATTTACCTTCTGTTCCTGGTATTCGCCCTGATTCATTTTATCTTAGGATTGTTTGGTTTAGCCTTTACACCAGGTTTGTGGAATATCTGGTTTTTTGGTCTCTGTCTAACCTTATTTATTCAGCCATGGGCTATCTTCTATAAAACGAGAATCTTTCAATGGTATCATCTGATTTTTCAAGCTCTCAGCGGCTTCTTTGCTCTCATTATCTGGTCTCTGACATTTTTCTATGGTTCCATATTCATCTATGCCGATCAATCTAGACTACAATGTGAATAAGGAAAAAAATGAAATCAGAATCATCAGAGGATTTTTGCTCCATGAAATTCATGAATATCACGACTTAGTGAATCCTTTGATTATGAAGTCTGAAGTTAAGTATGTAGAAAAAGATTAAATATTAGAAAGTAAGTATTATGTCTCGAGCACAATTAACCATTTTAACCAATATTTGTCTGATTGAAGACATTGAAACCAAGCGTGTAGTCATGCAATATCGCTCTCCCGAAAACAATCGCTGGTCTGGCTATGCCTTTCCAGGAGGACATGTTGAGAATGGCGAGTCCTTTGCCGAGTCTGTCATTCGTGAGATTTATGAAGAAACAGGTCTAACGATTCAGAATCCACAACTAGTCGGCATTAAAAACTGGCCCTTAGATACAGGTGGGCGCTACATCGTTGTTTGTTATAAGGCGACAGAGTTTACTGGGAATCTCCAATCCTCAGAGGAAGGAGAAGTATCTTGGGTGAAAAAAGACCAGATTCCAAACTTGGATCTGGCCTATGATATGTTGCCTCTGATGGAAATGATGGAAGCACCTGACAAGTCGGAATTTTTCTACCGTCATCGTAAAGAGGACGGATGGGAAAAGGAAACCTTCTAGTCCTTTACCAAATAACCTAGCTGATCCAAGGCCTGCTCGATATAGAGAAGGTCTTGTTGTGTTTCTGCTTCGACAAGGTGGTAATGGATGCCGTCTGTCAATTCAGAAAGGGGTCTAAAGTCAGACTTCTCGACTTGCTCTAGAAAATGCTGAACATCTCGGCGACAGGTGAGTTTGAGCAGGGTTTCAATTTCTCCATAAACTGGATGGTCAATCAAGGTATTCTGAACACGTCCGCCATTATCTACAATGGCTAGGAGTTCCTGCCCAATTTCTTCCATCTCATGTTTGACCTTGAAAAGTTTGTGAACGTAAGGACTGGCATCATTTTCTTTGTAGATATAACCGCGATTAGTGGATAGGATAGGAGCTCCATCTGCTCGGAGAATAGCGATGTCCTGTACAATGACTTGGCGCGTAACATGGAAGTGCTCAGCCAAGGTTTGACCATTGAGGGCTTTTGGCGCCTCTTTTAACAGTTTGAGAAGAGCTTGTTTGCGATCCTTTGTCATAGTTTTTCCTTTTAGCGACGTTTTCGAAGCACTTTATAGACAGCTAGTGCTAATGTATAGTCTACCATACTATGGACGATTGTTCCAAAACCAACTAGGACAAAGAGAACATAAAACATATTTTCAACATTTGTCCCTGAAGTAGCATAGAAGATGATACAAGCTACCACTTCAGCGATAGCATGAACAACACCCAAAACAAAGTTAAAAATCCAAGATGCCTTTGGTTTATCCAATGTTTCAGGGAATTTCTTTAAGTACAAAGCTCCCAAAATACCAAAAACGATGTGAGAGAAAGCACGGAGTACAATAACAGGCGGATAACCTGCCATCAGGAAGCCGAGACTAGATGCAATAATCACAAAACCAGCCATCAAAGGCGAAAGAAACATGGCGATAAAGATGGCAATATGACTTCCCAAGGTGTAAGAAGCGGGTGGGATGACGATTTTAAAAGGCATAATGATTGGAATCAAAATCGCGATTGCAGTGAGTAGGGCAGTCATGGTCATAAACTGCGTTTTTTTCCGTATATCCATAAGAACCTCCATTTATCTGTATATACACAAGTATAGTACAATAAATCACCAATCAAGTCAAGAAGCTTTATTGATTTTTCAGGAAAATTTGGTTAAAATATGGTAAAGAATTTTTTGTTTTAGGAGAAAATGTGATGATACTTGTTGTTTACCTCGTTGTGGTAATCGTGATGATGTCAAAACTGAAAAAAGAAGGGAAAGTTGTTTCAGGTTGGACTCGTTTCATAGTGTATAGTTTATTGGTCCTTTCACTAATCTCTCTATTAGCAGGTACCCTAGCTCTTTCACTTTTGGACCATCCCTTATTAGGTATTTTCTTGATGGTTGCTATACTAAAAATTTCCTATTTCGTCAGATTGGTGATTGCATTTGGTTTGATTTTTCTATCACTAACCCTATATTTGGATAGCCAGAAAAGCCAGCAACCTACCCCTCTTTCGTATCATCTCCTGCGCTTTGGCTTTCATATTCTATTGATGTTTCTCATGTTTTAAATGCTTAACTCCACCTTCAGGATGAAAGTGGAGTTGTTTTTTTATTTCTTCAAGGTTTCGAGACGTGGGACAATTGCTACTGTTAGAACGGCAGAAATGACAAGCTCGGCAATTGAGTTTGTAGAAATAACGGTTGCCAGGAGTTTTTGGATATTGCCATCGAAGACATTTCCAAAAAGGAAGAAGATTCCCCCAAGTACAAAGACTGTATTTGTAAGTGAACCGAGAGCTCCGGCAATGATGAGACCCGTTCTATTCTTTAATAATCTATAAACCAAGTAAGGTGTCAGACCAATCAAAATGCGAGGTACAATAGCTATAATCGCTGAATAGATATTTCCGTTTGGTACAAAAGGTGAGAATAGGTAGCTGGTTGGAAGGATTGTAATCGTGTTAACCGTCAAGCTAAGTAATCCCATCAAGAAACCAAGTGTAATACCAACTCGTGGACCGTAAATAATACTTGCAATAATGACAGGAATATGCACGATAGTTGGTTTGATTGGGAATGGGAATAGATTAAATAAGAGAGAGCTCAGAAAGTGAATGACTAACATGGTCGCAAAAAAGATAGCAATCGGAGCAATATTAGAGCGTTTTTTCATTGAGTGTTTCCTTTATTCTTTCTAAAATAATATCCAGGTCTGCCAAAGCTCCCCTTCCGTAGTCTCCACAAGCTAGCAGGGATTCTTTAGGAGCAATCAGCTGATAACCGTAGTTTTCTAATGTTTTCAGATTAGTCTGAGTTGCCGGATGGTCATACATCTTTGTATTCATAGCTGGTGCGACTAACTTTTTGACGTGGTCTGGCAAG
>CALHBZ010000110.1 GCA_937930605.1 Streptococcus oralis | reverse complement strand
AAGTGAAACCACACAAGGTTATCGGTGCTATGAAGGTCTTCTCAGACCCACGCTTCAACATTGATGTCTTGAAAGTGGAAGTTCCAGTCAACGTCAAATACGTTGAAGGCTTTGGTGATGGTGAAATCGTTCATACACGCGAAGAAGCAGCAGCCTTCTTTAAAGCACAAGACGAAGCAACGAACTTGCCATACATCTACTTGAGTGCTGGTGTATCAGCTAAACTCTTCCAAGAAACCCTTGTCTTTGCCCACGAATCAGGCGCAAACTTCAACGGAGTTCTATGTGGCCGTGCAACATGGGCTGGATCAGTTGAAGCCTACATCAAAGATGGTGAAGCAGCAGCTCGTGAATGGTTGCGTACAACAGGATTTGAGAACATTGACGAACTCAACAAGGTTCTTCAAACAACAGCGACTTCATGGACTGAACGAGTAGAAGCATAAAACAAGAATAGAAGAATCCCCTTTTGTTAAGAAGACACTCAGGGTTTTCTGACAAAGGATTCTGAAAATAGAAACTACAACCATAGATGGTAAATACACTTTCTATGGTTTGTTTACTTAAGAAAAATGGATCAAAGGAGAATAGAATGAAAGCATACACAGAGCGTGTATTTGGAAATCATGAGGGCAAGGATGTCTTGGTCTATCGCTTTGAGACTGACAGCGGCTACCAGCTAGAGATTATGACTTATGGTGCGACCATTTTGCGCTATGTAACGCCTGACAAGGCTGGAAATTTTGCCAATGTTATCTTGGGCTTTGATGATTTTGCTAGCTATGTAGGCAATAGTCCCAAGCATGGAGCAAGTGTGGGTCCTGTGGCAGGTCGTATCGCAGGTGCGACATTTGAGCTCAATGGCAAGATCTATGACCTTGAAGTTAATAATGCTAGCAACTGTAACCACAGTGGTTCAACAGGTTGGGATTCGAGCTTGTTTGAACTGGTCGAGGTGAGCGACCATGGCTTAACTCTCTACACAGAACGTACAGACGGGACAGGAGGATTTCCTGGTAATCTTAAGATTTGGATTAGCTACCACTTGGAAGAAACTGGTGCCTACGAAGTCAGCTATAAGGTAACAACCGATCAGGATACGCTGGTCAATCCAACTAATCACAGCTATTTCAACTTGTCTGGTGATTTCACGCAGACAGTTGACCGCCATGTCTTTCAGCTAAATACGGAGGGCATTTACCCAATCGCTCCGGACGGTGTTCCAGCCAAGACTCCAGATGCTGATCGCGATGTGGTGAAACACATCTACAATGGTGCCTTGCTCAAGGACATCTTTGCAGAGGACGATGAGCAAATCCAGTTGGTATCTGGTTTGGATCACCCATTTGCTCTTCCTGCAGGTCATGACAATGCTGGTTTCCTTTATGACCAAAACTCAGGTCGTTTCCTGCTTTTCAAAACAGAGGCTCCTTGCTTTGTGGTCTACACAGCAAACTTTGTGGATGAGACTGTCATCATAGCTGGTCAGCCAATGATTCAGCACAATGGAATTGCCCTTGAAGCGCAAGCTTTACCAGATGCCATTCACAGTGACTTTAAAGACCAAGTCATTCTCAAAGCAGGGCAAACCTTTACTAGTAAGACTCGTTACGAGCTTGTTGTTAAATAAAAAGAAGAGCTGGAATCCAGCTCTCAGAAAGTAGACAAACATCATTTTTGGTGTTTGTTTTTTTGTTCAAGATGTAGTGTATGGTGTGCATAAATAGTACAAGTTGGTAGGTGGATGATTGCGGCTTCCTATAACTCAATAATATGGAACTCGTAGCCAATCACTTCTAGAAAACGAAGCAAATCTATCGTAGACCAAAAGAGGTTTTTCTCGTTGGTATTGGGGTGGAAATTCATCCGTTTTTCCGACATGATTTCTTTGTCGAAATAAACTTGAATGTCCTTGTCGGTATTGTTGAGCAAGCCAAAAGGTGAAACAACACCTGCGGGCAAGCTCATTTTTTCAAACAAGCTCTCAGACGAAGCCATCCGAATCCTGCTAGTTCCTATTAGTTCTTTCAAGAGGGCCATATCCAGACGCTTTTGATCATCCATGATTACCAGATAATAGGTTGTTTTTCTTTTTTGTTTGTGAGAAACATGGTCTTGGTACGGATACCTTCGATTTCCTCGATAAAACTATCTGCCTGCTCCGTGGTTAAGGCTGGCTCGTGCTCCACGATATCAAAGGGAATATCTAGCCCATTTAGCATTTCTACAACTTTTTTGTATGCTTCCATCTTCTAGCCTCCTTTATCAACTTGATAGCCCCAAAAAGAGGGTTATTTTCGTTTGATTAGGTACTGAACAGCCTTTTCCAAGCGTTCCTTTTGAGCCTCGGGGTCATCTAGTGGCTGGTTGATGCAGGCGGTGAGATTTTCGATAATCATCATTTCAATCACGCGCTCAACACTGGAGCGCACTGCGGTCAACTGGGTAATGATATCTGCGCAGTCACGATCTTCATCGATCATCTTTTGAATCCCACGCAACTGGCCCTCTGAACGTTTCAGGCGTGTTATATACTTTGAGTTTGTCATTGATTTATCCTTGGTCACTTTTTCTTCATTATATCTCGAATAAGATTCTTTGTCAAAATTCTCATCCTATCTGTCTTTGTAGGAACTTATCTTATCCGTGTTTTCATGATATAATAGTAAAAAACTGTTCAGAATGGACTTACTTATGAATTCTATCTATGGTGACTGCGAATCCTATTTACCGACTATCTTGCAAATTTTTATTGAAGATATGGAAGAGGCTGCAGCTAATTACAAAAGAGAAACCTCCCTCAAACTATATGAGCATTTGCATGCGCGTATCGAAACAGAAAAAAGTATGCGTGAAAAATGCCAACGCAAAGGCCTTCCTCAGACGAGCCAATCCGCTCTTAAAGAAATCCGAGATGCTATCGGTGTTCGGATCATCACAGGCTTTATAGATGAGATCTACCGTATCGTAGAGTATATTCGTCAGATACCCACCATCCATATTTTCACAGAGAAAGACTATATCCGTCAGGTCAAACCTAATGGTTATCGTTCTTATCATCTGATTCTCGAGGTGACCACCCCCATACCCAGATTGTCTGGGAAATGCTCAAGGTACCTACTTTATCGAGATCCAGCTACGCACGATTGCTATGGACTCTTGGGCCAGCCTTGAACACCAGACGAAATACAAGAAAAACATCCAAAATCCTGAGCGAATCATCCACTCACTCAATTTAAAAGGCGCTATCAAGGAACGAATCCAAATACTGATGATAGCAACTAGCAAGAAAGCAAAGAGGAGAATCCAAGGCCACTTGGATTTCTTTTAACTGATAGCACCATCAGTGTCTGGCAAGTTGCTAGATTCTGTCATTAAAGCCTCTCTCGTCCTTGTATTATAGTAGACGGATTGCTGGCTTCCTTGGCCTATATAAATGATTTTTCTCATCTTACATTTCTCCCTCTTTTCCTTGGCTATTGTCCTGTAATGTCTCCATCAGCTCCTTGAACAGTCGTTTGCGTGTTTTCATCCGTAAATCATAGACCATATATGTAAGAATACCAATCCCTAACATGTACATAATTAAAAATTGAAAATCAGAAACAGCCAGATAACGATAGGCTGAAAAAATCGTTATTAAAACAAAAATGTAGCCAACTACTGTCAACGCCCTAGATTTTCTCCTAAGTGTTTTGATATTGGCTTTTGTCAGCCTGACTTTTCTAAATCTATCTGTCTTCATTTTACGTCGGGTAGATTTGGCAAGTAGAATGGTCCCAAAAATCAAAAACAGAGACATCAAGATAAAAAAGATCAAATTGAAAGGGGATGAGACATTTCCAAAGGTTTGGTTGAGCAATTCGACAGCCATTGCAAGGAATAGATTGCAATAGGAGCTGCAATGGCTGAATAATTCATGCCTTGTTTTATACCGTAGAATACTTGATTCTTCAGATCATAATAGATAAAATAATCCTCCAGAGGGTCCATACTGATTAATTTTTTTACACTTGTATCCATCTTATTTCCCGTCTCCTAAACTCAATACGGATACTCAAACAGAGTTCTACTTTCTCTTAAAAGCATCGTGACGACGATTGCGAGCAGTCTAGCCGATTTTTCGGCATTTTCCTTCCTAGAGAAAGAAAAGTTTATTAGTATTATAGCATGAACCCCCAGAAAAGGGAAAATATCCCTGATAGATACCTTGGCTAGAGTCAAGAAAAGCTTCGTCATTTCATACAAAAGCGAACAAGTCCGCATTCTAAAAACAGAATGCGAGCCTGTTCGCTTTTTTTATGTCTATGATGTGTTTTCCTCGTCTCATCGTTCCAAGCGAATGCGGGTCACAATGCCGTCTGGGTCTATAAGATCCACTTCACTCGAATGTAACCACTTGATCGGAGCTTCTACCTCTTGTGCTTGCTTAACGATGGCTAAGAGTTCTTCCTTGCTTTCGACCTCAAGGACGTAGTAGGCCAAGCCAGGCAGGCCTGATTTGCGCGGAGCTAGACCTTTTCCAGCCCATTCGTTGACAGCCAGATGGTGATGGTACTGACCAGCCGCTATCCAACTAGCACTTGGAATACTAAATTTATCCTCTAGCCCTAACACTTTTTGATAAAACTGACTCGCCGCATGGCTATCCTTAACCGATAGATGGATATGCCCCATTCTCGTCCCCTCAGCTAGGATAAAGGGGTCTACCTTTTCCCCTAACTCATAGATATCCTGTGCCGCAAGGGCTTCGGTCACACCGATAATACGGCCATCTTCGCGAATATCCCATGAAGAAACTGGCTTATCACGGTAGAGTTCAATGCCATTTCCTTCCAAATCCTCCAGATAAAGGGCTTCACTGTATCCATGATCCGCACCTCCGACCAGAGGAATGCGCAAGTCACTTAGGTGTTTCAAGACATCTGCCAAGGCTTTTCGTGTCGGTAACAAAATCGCCAGATGGTAGAGCCCATAATGCTCCCTTACTTCGCCAGACTTTTCTGTTTGAATCAAGTGGACCAAGGCCTTTTTACCAAGTCCCAAAATCGCTTCTGTCTCTGTTTGAGATAAAATCTCCAAGCCAATAATCTGGTGATAAAAAGCCGTTTGACTCGTCAAATCCTTGACATTTAAAACCGCCTCTGCTAGGTAAATGTGGCTTTGGTAAGCATAAGTCATAGGGTGTCTCCTTTTTGTTGTAACTTTACATATTACATCGATTATACACTATTGAGATAAAATGTCAACGAAGACAACTCAAAAGAGCTGGAAACTATCTCTTTATAACCCGAAGATTTTAAAGAATTTTATATTCTTGATTACAAAGAAAAAGATAGAAGAAAATGCCCTCAAAAAGGACTTTTCTTCTATCTAACTAACGCTTGAAATCAGCGTTTCTTATGTATTGATTCGTATTGAATGCTTACTTAACTTCTATAAAAAGATTAAATAATTTCTATTTTAGCTGTTAGAAACGTTGGTACATCAATGTTTTTAGAATGCTACATAATAAAAGGTAGAGTAGTAAAAATAGTTGTTATCCTAGTTGATTAAAAAAATCTCTGATTTCCTCAT
>CALHBZ010000109.1 GCA_937930605.1 Streptococcus oralis | reverse complement strand
GAACGAGAATGGATACACAAAAGATTGAAACGGCTGTAAAAATGATTATCGAGGCCGTTGGTGAGGATGCTAACCGCGAGGGATTACAGGAAACACCTGCTCGTGTAGCTCGTATGTACCAAGAGATTTTTTCAGGTCTTGGCCAAACTGCTGAGGAACATTTGTCAAAATCCTTTGAGATTATTGACGACAATATGGTAGTGGAGAAGGATATCTTTTTCCACACCATGTGTGAACACCACTTCTTGCCCTTCTATGGGAGAGCGCACATTGCCTACATTCCAGATGGTCGTGTGGCAGGCTTGTCCAAGCTAGCGCGTACAGTTGAAGTCTATTCTAAAAAACCACAGATTCAAGAACGTTTGAATATTGAAGTGGCTGATGCCTTGATGGAGTATCTAGGGGCTAAGGGGGCCTTTGTTGTCATTGAAGCAGAGCATATGTGTATGAGCATGCGTGGTGTTCGAAAACCAGGCACTGCAACTTTGACGACAGTAGCTCGTGGCCTATTTGAGACGGATAAGGATCTCCGAGACCAGGCTTATCGTCTAATGGGACTATAAAAGAATCCGCTTTATGCGGATTTTTCTAGAAAGGACTAGTTATGGATCAACTGCAGATTAAAGATTTGGAAATATTTGCATACCACGGCCTCTTTCCAAGTGAGAAGGAATTGGGGCAAAAGTTTGTTCTTTCCGCAATTCTATCCTATGATATGACCAAGGCAGCGACAGAGTTAGATTTGGCTTCTTCTGTCCACTACGGAGAACTGTGTCAACAGTGGACGACCTGGTTTCAGGAAAGCACTGAGGATTTGATTGAAACGGTAGCCTACAAACTAGTAGAGCGTACCTTTGAGGTCTATCCTCTTGTCCAAGAAATTGAGTTGGAACTCAAAAAACCTTGGGCTCCAGTGCACTTACCACTTGATACCTGCTCAGTGACCATTCATCGCTGTAAGCAACGTGCCTTTATCGCTCTAGGAAGCAATATGGGCGATAAGCAGGTGAACTTGGAACAAGCTATCGATAAACTGCGAGCTCGCGGCATCCATATTCTCAAAGAGTCCAGTGTCTTGACGACGGAGCCTTGGGGTGGTGTGGAGCAGGATAGTTTTGCTAATCAGGTGATTGAAGTGGAAACATGGCTACCAGCACCAGTCTTGTTAGAGACCTTGTTAAGTATTGAGTCAGAAATGGGACGGGTTCGAGAAGTGCATTGGGGACCTCGTTTGATTGATTTGGACTTGCTCTTTGTGGAGAACCAAGTCATTTATACAGACGAACTCATCTTGCCTCACCCTTACATAGCAGAACGCCTTTTTGTCCTTGAACCGTTAGTGGAAATAGCTCCCCATTTTATCCATCCGATCTTAAAGCAACCAATTCGTTACTTGCTTAATCAGTTGGAGCAAGGCGATGCCTAAACTTTCTGAGACCTATAGCAAGTGGAAGAGCATCGGGGAGGGACTGCTTGCTATTATTTTAGGGATTCTTTTGATTCGTTTTGGACAAGTTGTTCCACGGATGGGGTACCAGTTGCTGATGGGCTACTTTTCCTTGTCAGCGGTTTGGCACTTGTTGACTCGCTGGTTTCAGGATAAAAAAAGTAGGGAAAACATCCTTGTAACCTTGGCTAAGCTGATGGTTGCGGCTCTCGTATTTGACTCTATCATTTTGCAAGAGCTTGCCCTCTATCTCCTAGTCTTTATCATTGCGAGTTACCAGCTGTTTACGGGCGCCATTAGTCTTGTGACCTGGTCCCTCTATCGAAAAAATGCCATTCATCCTCGGCTTCACCATCTCTTTGATGCTGTATGGATGATAGGATTTGGTCTTTATAGCATCTCTCCTTTTCACGATGCGGCGAATTTTGAATTGCTCTTGCTTGGATTTTACTTGCTCATGCTAGGAGCCAGTAGTCTTCGGGATGGTTTCTTTTTTGAGAAGATAGAAAGCAATCCCCAGCTGAAGCGGCGAATGCGAATGACCTTACCGATCTTTGTGACGGCTCTGATCCCTATCAGCACCTTGCGTAAACTGAATGAGTGGTTGTCAAATCATGAAAACCAAGAAGGAGAAGTTCGTTCAGAAAGAAAAAATGATCAGGTGGTTGATTTGGAAATTTTTGTCCATACTTCAGAAACCTCATTCTTCCTCGCTATGGGACATGTGGATATTTGTTATCAAGGGAAGGTTATTTCCTATGGCTCGTATGATCCTCACTCGGAGCGTTTATTCGGCATGGTTGGAGACGGTGTTTTATTTAAAGCCGATCGGGAAAAATACATTGAACTTTGTAAGAGGGAAAGTCAGAAGACCTTGTTTGCTTATGGTCTGAGTTTGACAGAACAACAGAAAGATGCTATCCAAGCTCGTTTGGCAGAGATAGAAGATTTGTTAATTCCTTGGGAGCCAAGCTCGCAGTTGATGAAAAGAAGAGAGGGCGAGGTCAAGCATACCTACTCCTACCAGCTGAAACAGGAGGCAGATGCGACCCTCTATAAATTTAGCTCATCTGAGTTTAAGACCTACTTTGTTCTCAGTACCAATTGTGTCTTGCTGGCAGACTCAATCGTGGGAAAAGCTGGGACTGATATATTGAGTCCCCAAGGTTTCATCGTACCAGGGACTTACCAGGATTATCTTGACTTAGAGTATACAAAACCCAATGGTCTGGTTGTTAGTCGCTCCATTTATTAGAAAAAGAAAACTCTAGTTCCTCAGCTATTTGCGCCGAGAAGCTAGAGTTTTTAAAATAGGTCATTTTCTTCAGGAAGGAGGATGGTTTCTTTCCCGTCCATGTCTAAAATAAGAACCCGAGGAGGGTAAAGAGGGTCAAAAGGATGATTAAAATCAAAGTCGATACTAGTTGGCAGGTGCCGACTAGAGAAATGGAAGGTGATGGTTCCCTCATTATTGAGCAGTTGAAATTCGAGTTCTTCTTCTAATTCAAAGACGTTTTTCAAAAAATGATCGATAATAAACCATAAAGAGTCAATGACATCATCAGGCAAGCTGGTCACAACGCCAAAACTGGCCGAACGTCTCTGGGTATTTGTAAAAGCCATAGCCTCTCCCTCCTTTTTTTTCTTATCATACAGCAAACTGATTTAAAAATCAAGAAAAGTTTCTTCCTTTTTTTAAAATGTGAGTATCAAATGAAATTTTTTCAAAGTTTCTCTAAAAAATACTTGAAAGTGTTTACAATAAGTGATAAAATGGAGTAAACAGGTGCGTGAAAGCGAAATTTTCAATACAGAAAGGAAACGGAATGAACACAGACGATACAGTAACGATTTATGACGTTGCTCGTGAAGCGGGTGTTTCCATGGCAACTGTTAGCCGTGTAGTGAACGGAAATAAGAATGTCAAAGAGAATACTCGTAAAAAAGTTCTAGAGGTGATTGATCGTCTTGACTACCGTCCAAATGCGGTAGCGCGTGGATTGGCCAGCAAGAAAACCACTACAGTTGGTGTTGTGATTCCAAATATCACCAATGGCTATTTTTCAACCCTAGCCAAGGGGATTGATGATATTGCAGAGATGTATAAGTACAATATCGTCCTTGCCAACAGTGATGAAGACGATGAAAAAGAAGTTTCAGTAGTTAATACTCTCTTTTCAAAACAGGTTGACGGAATTATTTTTATGGGCTATCACTTGACTGAAAAGATTCGTTCAGAATTTTCCCGTTCTCGGACACCAGTTGTCCTTGCAGGGACAGTGGATATCGAACATCAGTTGCCAAGTGTTAATATTGACTACAAACAAGCGACGATTGACGCAGTGAGCTACCTTCTCAAAGAAAATGAGAAAATTGCTTTTGTGAGTGGACCACTTGTTGATGATATCAATGGCAAGGTTCGTTTGATTGGTTATAAGGAAGCGTTGAAGAAAGCAGGAATCTCTTATAGCGAGGGCTTGGTATTTGAGTCTAAATACAGCTATAATGATGGTTACACCTTGGCAGAACGCTTGATTTCATCACAAGCCACAGCTGCAGTTGTGACTGGTGATGAATTGGCAGCAGGTGTGTTGAATGGTTTGGCTGACCATGGTGTATCTGTGCCAGAAGAGTTTGAAATCATTACGACGGATGACTCTCAAATTGCACGGTACACTCGTCCAAACTTGACAACTATTGCCCAACCTCTTTATGACCTAGGCGCTATCAGCATGCGTATGTTGACTAAGATTATGCATAAGGAAGAGTTGGAAGAACGTGAAGTTCTCTTGCCTCATGGTTTGACAGAACGTCGCTCTACACGAAAACGTAAATAGAAAAAATCAGGAAATCTTCACGATTTCCTGATTTTGTGTTCTAGAGAAGAGTATTAGCCTTCCATATAGTCTTTTAAGGTCTGTCCTTTTAGTCCAGCATTAAGGGCGATTAATAATTTGAGTCGAGCTTTTTGAGCATTGAGTTCTTTGACAAAGAGAACGCCAGACTCTTGCAATTGAACCCCTCCCCCTTGGTAAGCGTAGACGGGCTCGGCAATACCATTAAAGCATCGTGAAACCAGGGCGACGGGGATCCCTTTTTGGAGGAGATTTTCCAACTTTTGAGCTGTTTCTTTGGGAACATTTCCAGCTCCAAAAGCTTGAATGACTAAGCCATCCAGTTGTTCTAAGTCTAACATATCGATTAGCTCGTCTGTCATACCTGCATAGGCTGAGATGATGGGAACCAGACCTTGTATGCAATCAAGATCAAAGCGGACTCGTGGTTCGGCTGTTTTGAAGTAGAGGATTTCTTGCTTCATGATGAGACCAAGTGGTCCGTGTGTTGGGGTTTGAAAGGTGCTGACGTTGGTTGTATGAGTTTTGGTAACATACTTGGCTGCATGGATCTCATCGTTCATGACGACCAAAACGCCCTTGTCGGCTGCTTTATCATCGCTGGCAACCCGTAAAGCACTCAGATAGTTATATACACCGTCACTACCAAGTTCGTTAGAACTACGCATAGCTCCTGTTAGAACGATAGGCATGTGCGGGATTTCCATAGTATCAAGGAAGTAGGCAGTTTCCTCTAGCGTATCTGTCCCATGTGTGATGACAACCCCATCGTAGTTGTCTGCTTCCTCTTTAATCTTATGGTAGAGGGCTAGCATGTGTTTGGGTTTGATATGGGGGCTCGGTAGGTTAAAAAAATCTAGGGCATGGACTTCAATTCCCTCCAGAGGATTGGTGACGTGGTTCATGGGATTGTCCTGGCTGGTCACAACAGCGCCTGAAGCGTCTGCCTGCATAGAAATAGTCCCACCTGTATGTAAAACAAGAATTTTCTTAGTCATGATTTACTCACTCTTTCTGAAATGTGGTATAATCATTGTAACACAAAAGGGGAGAATGGGATAGGATGGAAGTCAAAGCTGTTTTTTTTGATATCGATGGAACGCTAGTCAACGATCGTAAGAGTGTTTTGAAATCCACTAAGGACGCGATTAAGATTGTCAAAGAACAAGGGGTGCTTGTTGGAGTGGCGACAGGACGAGGGCCTTTCTTTGTCAAGGAATTTATGGATGATTTAGACCTGGATTTTGCAATAACTTATAATGGACAATACATCTTTAATAAAGAAAAAGTCTTATTTGCTAGCCCGATTGCCAAGTCAAGCTTGCGTCAATTGATTGCCTATGCTAAAAAGGAGCGTAAAGAAATTGCTCTTGGAACCGAGCATGCAGTTGTTGGCTCCAAAATTATGTCCTTTGGTCTCGGATCCTTTTCACAGCTGGTTAGCCGTTTTATCCCGACTGTCTTAACAAGAACCGTTAGCCGTTCCTTTAATCGAATGGTTAGCAAGGCAGTCCCTCAAAAGGAAGATGACCTGCTTCGTTTGATTAATGAGCCAATCTATCAAGTGTTAATGCTGATGACTCCTGAAGAATCTGAGAAAGTTGCAAGTGATTTTGAAGATTTGAAATTGACTCGAAGCAATCCCTTCGCTGCAGATATCATCAACCAAGGGAATTCGAAATTAGAAGGTATTCGTCTAGTTGGGAAAGAGTATGGTTTTGACCTCAACCAAGTCATGGCTTTCGGAGATTCGGACAATGACTTGGAAATGTTGGCAGGTGTCGGCATGTCTGTGGCTATGGGAAATGGCAGTAGCAGCGTCAAAGAAGTTGCCAAGCACATTACTGCAAGTAACCAACAAGATGGTATCCACAAGGCGCTCGAACATTTTGGTGTTTTGGCAGCAGAAAAGGTATTTGTCAGTCGGGACTACCACTTCAATAAGGTCAAAACCTTCCACCACACGATGGATGAACGAACCCAAGAAGAGCCTAAGGCCTGGGATGTTGAAGGGGCAACCCACCGTGCAGACTTTAAAATTGAAGAATTAGTGGAGTTTGTTCGCGCAGCAAGTTCTTCAGAGGAAGAATTCCAGCAGTCGCTTGCAAGTATGCATGAGGCGATTGATAAGGCTGCAGAGAAAGTGGTGAAAAAGACACCGGTCCAAAAAGATTTGATTGGGCAAGTCGATGCCTTGATTGATATACTTTACTTTACCTATGGTAGTTTTGTCTTGATGGGAGTGGATCCGGAACGTATTTTTGATATTGTTCATGAAGCGAATATGGGGAAAATCTTCCCTGATGGAAAAGCACATTTTGATCCAGTTACGCATAAAATCTTAAAACCAGATGACTGGGAGGAGAAGTATGCTCCAGAAGCTGCTATTAGAAAAGAAATTCAACGACAAGTCAAGGCTTATGAGCGCCACAAAGAAAAACAGAAATAAGTCATAAAAAAAGGAGCACGGAGCTCCTTTTTTTATAATTACAACGTTTTTTCTCTTTCTCTCACGACCAGCAAGTCGACTTTCGCATGGCGGAGAATGTATTCAGATGAAGAGCCAACCAAGAGGCGTTCAAAGGCATTGAGTCCTGTTGCGCCAACGAGAATCAGGTCAACCCCTTCAGCGTCGGGAATAGTGCGGGCAAGGAGGGTTTTTGGATTTCCCATTTCGATGACGATGTGAATATCAGTCACACCAGCATCTCTTGCGCGCTTTTCGTATTCCTTCATCAGACTTTCAGCGTCGACTTGGAGTTCTTCGTAAACTTCAGCATCAAAGGTAGACACGCTTTGAAGAGCGCGTGTGTCAATAACATGAGCAATGGTGAGCTTGGATTCGTTGCGTAGAGCAGTGTAAACACCCTTGACGAAAGCCAAGTCCGCTTCTTTAGAACCATCAATTGCGACCATAACATTTT
>CALHBZ010000108.1 GCA_937930605.1 Streptococcus oralis | reverse complement strand
CTTTCGATAATCTTGGACATATTGTTCAATCCCTTCCGAAATACTGATTTGAGGGCAATAACCTAAGTCTCGCTCCGCCTTGCTGATGTCCAGTGTCTGGCTATACCTCAGCAAGTAATAGGTATAGCGTGTCAGAGCTGGCTCACCTTTGAGATGCAAGATCTTGTAAATAAACTCTAGCGTATTCGCAATAGCTGACAGAAGAGGAGCCGGCACTTTTCTGTATGTTATCGGATAGCCCAACCCTCTCAAGGTTTCTTCTATTAGGTCCTTAAAGGCTCTTGGTTCCCCGTTGGTAATATTATAGACTTCGCCACTAGCCTGAGTAGCCTCTAGTGCCAAGCGAATGGCCAGAGCGACATTTTCCACACAGGTCATATCCATCAGTTGACGACCATCTCCTATCAAGGGAATACCAATCTTCTGACTGAGCTTGAGAACCCGGGGCAAAATACTGGTATCCCCAATCCCAAAAAGCCCACGAGGTCGTAAGACAATACTCGGAACATCAGGATAATCCTTAAAAAGCTTCTCCGAAGCCAGCTTACTACGAATGTAGTTGTTCAGATTATTTTCCTGAGGCGCATCGCTTTCTTTGATAGCTAGCTGGTTTCGAGGCGCAGCATAGATGCTAGGCGATGACACATAAACCAAACGCTGCATCCCTGCCTCCCGACAAGCCTCTAAAACATACTTGGTCCCCAAGACATTTGTCTGATAGAAATCTTCCCAAGGTCCCCAGACAGTAGAAAGTGCACCTGCATGAACGACCATATCCATACCCTGACAAGCCTGAGTCAGGTCCTCTTGCTTGGTCAAATCTCCCTGGAAAAACGCCACAGAAGAGTTCTCTAAAGACTGACCAACCTTGCGATTACGTCCAAAAGCGCGTACCTGATAGCCATGCTGACTGAGTTCTTCAACAACATACTTACCTAGAAAGCCTGTAGCACCTGTTACCAATACTTTCTTCATGATTTATTTCTCCTTGTCCTCTAAGAGCCGATGTATTTCGCTCTTCAGAATCTCTGTTGGCTGGTAGGTTTGAGCTGCACGACTAAGTTTGTTCAAGTCTGACCAGTCATCTCTAGCCAATAGCTCATCAAAAGCGTGTCCAATCGCTTCCGTATCCTCTCGTTTAGCAGTCAGGGCAATCCCTGCCTCTAGCCCGCGAACCGCATAGTCATACTGATCATAGTCATGAGGGAGAATCAAGGCAGGCTTGCCATAGATAATACATTGGTAAAAAATACCCGCACCGCCGTGATGAATCACATAGTCCATCTGGGGAATGTATTCCTTATAGGGAAGATAGGATACCACCGAAACATTGTCCATGAGCTCTTCACATTGGAAGTCTTGTCCGCCAAACCCCAGAGTCACAAAGAAGTGACAGTCTGGATGGGCTTTTGCCAATTGTTGTGTCTGGTAGAGGAGATTGTCTTTGGCCCATGCTAGCTGAGTCCCACAAGATACGAGGACTTTCTTATGATTTGCATAAGGAGCCAAATCCAGAGGATAATTCTCTGCCCTCTCAATCGAAGACCCAAAAGGTCCCACCCAAAGGTAGTGCTCTGGAAAACCACTTTTCAGCTCCAACTCCTTCATCCCAATTCCCAAGATAGAATAGGGCGAATAAATGGTTTCCTGATTTTTGTGATTGTAGAGCTTAAAATCGTAACGTTTCAAGCGTTCTCTCAATAAAAAGGTTACGATTCGTTTCCCTAAACGAGTCACTTTTCTTCCTAGCCATTGCTGGGTAGATTGGAAAGGATTCTTTGGACTACCCATTCCTCCAAAGAAACAAGGCGGACCATCTGTCGTTTCAATGGCAAACTGTGTCGCCATAGTGGTTATCCAAGGAATATTCAACTCTTCCGCTACAAGTCCTCCAGAGAGGGTTATAAAGTCCGCAATAACAATATCCGGTCGATCTTTCTGCCATTCTTGCACTAGTTGGTCAGACACCACATTGATCAAATCTAGACTAGCTGACAACTGTCGATAAGCAGAAATAAGGTTTAATTGCCCTTCATTGTTGGCTACACGCTCAAACTCATCTACAGAATTTTCTAAAATAGGAAGCACCTGGAATCCCATCTCCTCTGCGACAGCTTTTCGTTGTGGTCCTGTAAATAATCGAATCTCATACAAGGGATCCTTCAACAAGGAGGCGAGTAGATTCAGTGTTGGGAAGAGATGCCCACTCAAGGGCACTACAACCACATCAATTTTGATTTTTCTCATATGTCTAGGATAGCAAATTTTTAAAAAAAGAACTACCAAAATGATAGTTCTTTCCAGCATTATTTAACTTCTTTTTCACTTTAAAAATTAGAAGAGTTCTTTGTAGAAGACAATGGTTTCTTCTAAGGTTGGCATAAATGGATTTCCTGGTGCACAGGCATCGATCAAAGCATTCTTAGAAAGGTAGTCAAAGTCAAAGTCTTTTTCTTGGATACCGAGTTCAGTGAGTTTCTTCGGAATCCCTACTATTTCAGACAGTTTCTCAATTTCAGTGATGGCGTAGGCTGCACATTCTTCATCAGTTTTCCCTTCAACATGAAGCCCCAAAGCTTTGGCTACATTGCGGAAAGCTTCTGGTACACGTTTGGCATTTTCACGTTCTACAACTGGAAGAAGCATGGCACAGCAGACACCATGTGGCAAATTATACACTGCACCGAGTTGGTGAGCCATGGAGTGAACATAACCCAAACCAGCATTGTTAAAGCTCATACCACCGAGGAAGATAGCATTAACCATCGCCTCACGCGCTTCAATATCTTGGCCATTAGCCACAGCACGAGGGAGGTACTCCTTGATGAGTTCAATCGCTCCGATAGAGAGTTTCTTGGTCACATCATAAGCACCCGGTGTTACCAAGGCTTCGACAGCGTGGGTAAGAGCGTCCATACCTGTTGCTGCTGTCAATCCTTTCGGTTTTGAAAGCATGAGTTCTGGATCATTGACAGAGATGAGGGCCAAGCTGTTCTTATCTACCATTACCATCTTGACTTTGCGTTCTTCGTCAGTAATCACATAGTTGATGGTGATTTCTGCAGAAGTTCCAGCTGTTGTATTGATCGCAACCACTGGCAATCCTTTTTTAGCAGACTTGTGGAGACCCTCATAGTCTTGCGGTTTTCCACCATTTGTCGCAATGATAGAGATACAACTAGCCGCATCCTGGGGAGATCCTCCCCCAAGACTGATAATGAAGTCACATCCATGCTCTTTCAAGGCAGCCACCCCGTCTGTCACATTCTTACAAGTCGGATTTGGCTCCACATCGCTAAAGATCACATATTCGATCCCTTCAGCATCTAATGGTTTTAGGACTTTGGGTAAAATATCACTGCCTTCGATGAACTTATCTGTCACCAAGAGAGCCTTCTTATACCCCAGTTCCTTGATATACGGACCTACTTCATTTACAACACCTTTACCAATAAGGTTAACTGATGGAACGTAAAATGTGGCCATATGCTTTTCCTCCTTCGCCTTTGCGCTATTTGATTATTTACTATAAGTATACGATGTTATAGGGTATTTTACAAATATTTGTAAGCGTTTTAAGTAAAAAATCAGTAAAGAAGCACTGGTCACGTTTTTAAACAAAAAAGCTCCAAAAAGACTAATTTCATCTCATTGGAACTTTTACTTAATGATTATTGCTTAGTTAGGACGACTCGGTCAGATGCCTCACGGTCCATATCATCAATAATCATTTGATTACCATTAACCGTATAAATTTTGACATCATCACCGATAATGACACGTTGATTTTCTGGCTCAAAGCTAACTTGCTTGATTTCCTTATCTCCATCTGGCTCGACCTCAGTCCATGTACCAGTTTTACCAGTTACAACAAGAGTGATCTGGTCATTCTCATCTTTTCCAGTATAGGTACCATCGATGTTAGTATGTTGAGCTACAGCAGTGTCCTGACTTGAGGACGCCTGTGGTTGGCTAGCACTTGTAGTAGCACTAGAAGATGACTCTTGTTGAGTAGAGGATTGTTGAGCAGATTGCTGGGTAGGTGCTTGTGTCTTAGATCCACAAGCTGCTAAAAGACTAAGAATTGCTAGGGAAGCAATAGAAAGTGTGAATGTTTTTATTTTCATAGCGATTTCCTTTCTTTTGTGCCAATGTTTTGCTGGATCAGTTTCCAGATGTACCTCCTACCTCAAGTATAACAACTTAAGCAGAGAAGGTCAACTAGCCCCATCGCTTCCTAGCAAACTCGCTCGCACTTCCGAGATAAAGTAGAGCGATCCCGTCACGAAAAGCAGGTCCTGGTCATTAGCCTTTTCTTCAAATTCTCTGATAAAATCGCCATAGGAAGGAATCAAATCGTAACCCGCCACATCCTTCTCATCCAAAGAACCTTGGTAGTCAAAACCTGTCACCTTAAGTTCCACCTGAGGCAACTGCTCAGATAGATAACCTAACATCCCTTGATAATCTTTGCGTTTAAGGGCACCAAAAAGGATACGGACTTGATAACCTTGTTGGATTTTCTCTTGGATAAACTCTACCAAACGGGTTAAGGCTGGAAGATTGTGAGCCCCATCTAGGTAGATTTGCGGGCGAATCCGTTCCAATCGACCTGCCCAATGAGTTTCT
>CALHBZ010000107.1 GCA_937930605.1 Streptococcus oralis | reverse complement strand
ACAAATCAATCTTCCTATTTTACAGAGAAGGACTATGATACTTCTTATGATGAAAGTACAGCCTCTAAGATTGAGCTATCTGGCTCATCAGCAAACGTCTCTGGAGATGGGGTGACAGTTTCTGAATCAACAGTGACCATCACAAAATCTGGAACCTATGTGATTTCAGGTCAGTCTGACGGAGTGCAGATCAAGGTCGAGGCAGATAAGTCGGCAGATATTCACCTAGTCCTAAAAGGTGCGACCATGACCAATACCAATGCAGCGATATCTGCGACATCGGCTGGCCATGTCTACCTGACTCTGGCAGAGGGAACCACCAACAGTCTCTCTGACTCAAGCTCGAACAGTGACGAAAAAGCCGACGCAGCTCTCTTTTCTAAGGTGGATTTAACCATCAACGGGAAAGGAACTCTTAATGTAGAAGGTAAGAAAAATAATGGTATTAAAGCTAACGACACCCTCCACATCACGGGTGGAACTTATAACATCACTGCAGTTGGCGATGCCTTTAATGTCAATGATGAACTCAACATCACTGGTACGACCATGACCATCGATGCTAAAGAAGATGGAGTCAAGGTGGATAATGATGAGGATACTTCAGTCGGAACCATGTACCTATCCAACAACAACATCACCGTTACAGCAGGAGATGATGGCATCCACGCATCAGGTAATTTGGTCATCGATAGTGGTACCTACACCGTCAAGAATTCGACAGAAGGAATTGAAGGGAAGTCCATCACTATCAACGGTGGCGATATCAACATTTACGCGACAGATGATGGTGTCAATGCAGCCAACAAAAATGCCCAACAAAGTGAAATCTTCTTTACCATGAATGGTGGAAACCTGACAGTAGAAGTTGGTCAAGGGGATACGGACCCAATCGACTCAAACGGAAATATCACTGTCACAGGCGGAACCATTAAAATGACAGGTCAAACAGGTTTTGACTTTGATGGAGCTGCGACCTACACAGGTGGTGACATCTACCTCAACGGCGAAAAACAAACGGAAATCGTCAACTCTATGCCTGGAGGCGGTGGACCTCAAGGTGGTGATCCAGCCCCTGGCGGACAAGGATAAGCAAAATTCTCCTTTCTCGGGAGAGAGGGGAGAATTTTGTGTTGTTACTAGAGGAAATGTAAAGACAACTCCTTGACACTTCGTCAGCTTTTGATACAATAGTACAAAATTAGAGGAGGTGGGCTATGATTCAGAAGCATGCGATTCCCATTTTAGAGTTTGATGATAATCCCCAAGCGGTCCTTATGCCAACACATGAGGGGCTAGACTTGAAGTTGCCAAAGAAGTGTATCTATGCATTTTTGGAGGAGGAGATTGACCGCTATGCTCAGGAAGTAGGGGCGGACTGTGTTGGTGAGTTCGTTTCTGCCACCAAAACCTATCCTGTATATGTTATCAATTACAAGGGTGAGGAGATTTGTCTGGCCCAAGCGCCCGTTGGTTCTGCGCCAGCGGCCCAGTTTATGGATTGGTTGGTTGGCTATGGTGTGGAGCAAATCATTTCCACTGGAACCTGTGGCGTCCTAGCCGATAAAGAGGAAAATGCCTTTCTCGTCCCTGTTCGCGCTCTGCGAGATGAGGGGACCAGCTACCACTATGTAGCGCCTTCTCGTTATATGGAGATGCAGATTGAGGCTGTCTCTGCTATTGAGCAAGTCTTGGAACAAAGAGGCATTCCTTACGAGGAGGTCATGACCTGGACGACAGATGGTTTTTACCGAGAGACGGCTGAAAAGGTCGCCTATCGCAAGGAAGAAGACTGTGCTGTTGTGGAGATGGAGTGCTCTGCTCTTGCGGCAGTAGCCCAGCTACGTGGGGTTGTATGGGGAGAGTTGCTCTTTACCGCAGATTCTTTAGCAGATCTAGACAACTACGACAGTCGTGATTGGGGCTCAGAAGCTTTTGATAAGGCCCTCGAACTCTGTCTTGCCATTGTGCACCACATGTGAGTACTCTTACTGTTTTTATGGTAGAATGTAGTTATGTTATTCAAATCATTTTTGGAAAAAATAAAGACGACACTGGGACGTTTATCGCCAGCCCGTCGCATCTTTTTAAGTTTTGCTCTAGTAATCTTCTTGGGTTCGCTCCTTTTAAGCCTCCCCTTTGTGCAAGCAGCAACGTCACAAGCGACCTACTTTGACCATCTCTTTACGACTGTGTCCATGGTCTGTGTGACAGGGCTCTTCACCCAGCCGGTGGCTTCGACCTACAATATCTGGGGCCAGTTGATCTGCATAATCTTGATCCAGATTGGTGGTTTGGGGCTTATGACCTTTATCGGAATCTTTTATATCCAAGGGAAACAGAAGCTCAGTCTTCGTGGCCGTGAGACTATTCAAGAAAGTTTTAGCTATGGGGAAACTCAGTCTCTAAAGGACTTTATCCGCTCGATCTTTCTGACGACTTTTCTAGTGGAAGGGATCGGTGCCTTTCTCTTGAGTTTCCGCTTTATTCCTGAATTTGGATGGGGACGAGGGATTTTAACCTCTATCTTTTTGGCTATTTCAGCTTTCTGCAATGCAGGCTTTGATAATTTTGGAAGTACGAGTTTACTAGCCTTTCAAACGGACCCCTTGATCAATCTAGTGATTGCAGGCTTGATTATCACGGGTGGTCTAGGATTTATGGTCTGGTTTGATCTAGCGACCCAATTTGGGAAAAAGAAAAAACGGCGTCTGCGTTTCCATACTAAGTTGGTTCTCTTTTTAACTGCGGGAATTTTGCTCTTTGGAACGGTATCGACTCTCTTAATTGAGTGGAACAATCCTGGGACGATTGGAAATCTCAGCGCTCCAGAGAAACTGCTGGTTAGCTTTTTCCAGACCGTCAGCATGAGAACGGCTGGCTTTGCTTCAATTGACTACACCCAGGCTCGACCGGTGACCTTGTTCATCTATATCCTACAGATGTTTCTAGGAGGGGCGCCTGGAGGGACAGCAGGGGGGCTCAAGATTACGACCTTCTTTGTCTTATTGGTCTTTGCCCGTAGCGAACTATTGGGCTTGCCTCATGCCAATGTGGCTCGGAGGACCATTGAACCCCGAACTGTGCAAAAATCTTTCAGTGTCTTTATTATCTTCTTGCTAACATTCTTGCTGGGCTTGATCCTACTAGGGATAACAGCAGAGGGAAATCCGCGCTTCATCTACCTCATGTTTGAGACCATTTCAGCCCTTGCGACAGTTGGGGTGACGGCAAATTTAACGCCGGAGTTAGGTAAGTTAGCCCTCAGTATCGTTATGTTGCTGATGTTTATTGGCCGTATTGGCCCCTTGACACTACTGGTCAGTGTAGCAGAATATCAGCCAGATAAGAAAGATTTGATTCACTATATGAAAGCAGATATCACCATTGGATAAGAAAGGAAAAACGATGTCAGATCGAACAATTGGAATTTTAGGTTTGGGAATTTTTGGGAGCAGTGTTTTGGAGGCTCTTGCCAAGCATGACATGAATATCATTGCTATTGATGACCACGAGGAGCGTATCAATCAATTTGAACCAGTGTTAGCGCGTGGGGTAGTTGGCGATATTACGGATGAAGACCTTCTTCTATCGGCTGGGATTGACACCTGTGATACCGTAGTCGTCGCAACGGGTGAAAATCTAGAGTCTAGTGTTCTTGCGGTTATGCACTGCAAGAGTTTAGGAGTGCCGACCGTCATTGCCAAGGTCAAAAGCCATACAGCTAAAAAAGTTCTAGAAAAAATCGGTGCGGACTCGGTCATCTCACCAGAGTTTGAAATGGGGCGCTCATTAGCGCAGACAATCCTCTTTCATAACAGCGTGGATGTCTTTCAGCTGGATAGGAATGTTTCGATTGTCGAGATGAAAATTCCCCAATCGTGGACTGGTAAAAGCCTCAGTCAGTTAGATTTACGTGGGCGATACAACCTCAACGTACTAGGTTTTCGTGCCTATGAAAATGCTCCTCTGGATGTCCAATTTAGCCCCAATGACCTCTTGAAGCCAGACACCTATATCATGGCAGTCATTAATAACCAACATTTAGATACCCTAGCAGAGCTGAGTGAGTAGAAGAGGAAGGACAACTATTTTTTCAATAACTATTGAGTCAATATCAATATAAGTATTTTATAAGAGGGATTTAAGAAAAATTTTAACTTTTTCTTAATCCTTTTTAATTTTAGGAGATTATACTAGAGTCATCAAAAAAAGAAAGTTCTGAGGAGAATCCTATGAAATTCAATCCAAATCAGAGATATACTCGTTGGTCTATTCGCCGTCTCAGTGTCGGTGTCGCTTCAGTTGTTGTAGCCAGTGGCTTTTTTGTCCTAATCGGTCAACCAAGTTCTGCACGTGCTGACGTCGTCAATCCAACTCCTGCTCAAGTCGTGCCAGACGTTGCTTCCGTGAGTGGAAAAAGCGACCTGCCAGTAGATGTTCTCAAAAAAGCAGTCGATGTAACTCTTCCTTCAGAACAGTCTGTTCCAACACCTAAAACAAGTTTGGATGTTACAGACTCTTCAGAAAAAGCGGATGCCGATGCCAAAGAGCCAGTAGTGGCACTAAAAGAAGAAGTGCAAGCCCAACCTGACTCTAAGAAACAAACAGAAGATGCAGTTAAACCTGTGGAAAGTCCTGCATCTACAGTTTCTGGGCAAGACCGTGAAGCCAGTGAAGCGCAGCCAGCAACCGCTCCAGCTGAAGTGCAAAAAGGTGTGGCCGACAACACCAAAGATACAGTAGATGTTCCGGCTAGCTACCTTGACAAAGCCAATTTCCCAGGACCATTTACAGCTGGTGTTAACCAAGTCATTCCATACGAAGCTTTTGGTGGAGACGGCATGTTGACTCGCCTGATTTTGAAGGCATCAGACAAAGCCCCATGGTCAGACAACGGAACGGCTAAAAATTCTGCTCTCCCACCAGTAGAAAAATTAGGCAAAGGTCTCTACTTCTATGAAGTGGATTTGGCAGGCACTCAAGGAAAATCAGATAAAGAGTTGCTTGACCTATTGAAACAAAACGGTACGCAAAGCTATAAGGCTACCATCAAAGTGTACGGTGCGAAAGATGGCAAGGCAGACTTGAGCAATCTTGTAGCGACTAAAGATTTG
>CALHBZ010000106.1 GCA_937930605.1 Streptococcus oralis | reverse complement strand
TAATGGAGGTACAATCATGAAACAATTATTTTTATGTTCATACTTTGCTGGAGTCAAAAAGCTTTTTAGCGATTATGCAAAGGAAAAGAATCTAGAAAACAAAGTTTTATTTATTCCTACCGCTGGGAACCAAGAGGACTACACCGCCTATATCGATGAAGCTCAGCAAACATTCAGAGATTTAGGCTTTGAGATAGAGGTTCTAGATATTGCTTCTTGTGATCGAGAAATCGCGCAGGCAAAGATTTTCCAAAGCAAAATTCTTTATGTCTCAGGCGGAAATACCTTTTATTTATTGCAAGAATTAAAGAAAAAGCAACTCCCATCTCTCATCAAAGAACAAATAAGAGATGGGTTAGTCTATGTGGGAGAATCAGCAGGGGCTATCATTACAGCCAAGGATATTGACTACAATAAACTCATGGACGACAAGACGGTAGCGACAGAGTTATATGATACAGCGGGATTGGATGAAGTGGATTTTTACATCCTTCCACATTATGGTGAGGAACCTTTTGCTGATAGTAGCAAAAAGACCTTTGAAATGTATAAAAAGCAGCTTGAATTGCTACCGCTTCATAATCACCAAGCGATTATCGTTAACGATGAACAAATAGATATCTTAACAATAGAATAAAGACGATAAAGGTGTGGTTGGAAGAACATTAATATTTTACCACTAAAACGATTAGAGGTTGATAATTCACTTAGCGAGAATTTGCTATGGATGAATTAATTTTATGGATACAAGAAGAAAGCAAAAATAATAAAAGTTTATGGTTGCTTTCCCCTTGACATTTATTCACTTTGTGTGTAAAATAGAATAGATCTTGAACTTGAAGGGAGTGAAAAAAATGTCTAAAACAGTAGTACGTAAGAATGAATCTCTTGACGATGCACTTCGTCGTTTCAAACGTGCGGTTACTAAAGCTGGTACTCTTCAAGAAACACGCAAACGTGAATTCTATGAAAAACCTTCTGTAAAACGTAAACGTAAATCGGAAGCAGCTCGTAAACGTAAAAAATTCTAATTAGAAATGAAAGGCTAGACTTGTCTAGTCTTTTTTTGCATAGTATTTAGAGGAAAAAATTCTTATGAAAGAGTATATAAAAGAATATCAAAAGATGCGTGATAATCACTTGGAAGATTGGGGTTATTATGCTGATCCGATAGATTGGAAGGAATTTGAAGAGTCAAACCAAAGAATTTTTGAAAAGTATTTGACCGATTCAAAAGTATTGTCTGACAAGGTTTTAAGAGTAAAATTGTACAGTAGCTTATTGCTAGATGATATTCAATATTTTGCCTATTATGCTGCGTTTTTAGATGGGGATTATAAGCAGTTAAACAACGCTCTATGGCAAACAGGAAGAACCGAGCTGCTGAGAGGCGGTTTGTTGGCAAGTGGAACCATCTACACAGATGGAATTTTGAAAGGCTTGTTTACCTCTTTTGCTTGTAATGATTTTTCAGCCATTCCATCATTCGTCCCCAAAGATTTACCCTTGTTGAAAGGAACCTATTATCCAGAAAATGTGATGAATCTTTTATACGCTCTTTATTATCAAGATGAAGAAAGATTATTCGAGTCGCTCTCGCTGGCACAACATTTTTTGGAGAAGAAAAAACGAACTGGTATGGAAGAATTTTCTGTTCGGTATTTTATAAACTTGGCAAGAAAAGATGCTGTTGCATTAAGTGAGTCCTTACAAAGTTTATGCCAAGCTTATCAGAGACGAGGTTATCCTTATGAAAAGATTGATAAGTGCTTTGCGGATGAGATTCATGGTCTATATCGATTGGTACGATTTTTTGACCATTCCTTGTTCGAAGAAGTCAGCATGCCGTCTCATAAGACTTTTTTGAAGGACTTTGAAGAATGGCAAGTCCGAAATCAGTTTCCACAAGGTCAACAATTCTATACTTATCCTCAAGATATGGCTGATGCAAACAGAATGTTGACACAAGGCCTTCCAAGAATTTATATAGAAAAATCAGGAAGGGATTTGGTGATAGACGTTGATCGATTTGCAGTAGATTTGTCTCAACTGATTTGAGAAAGTACAAAAATATTTGCCCGATAAATCTTTTTCCAATCAACTTCAAATAAATACTGTAAATCTTGCAAAAAAAGTAAACTTCCAACTACAATTTGATATAATAGTAAGGAGAACTCGATTGAAGGAGGAAATTATGTCAGTTTTAGTAAGAGAAATCATTGAAAAACTCAGACTAGACATTGTATACGGCGAGGGCGAATTGCTTGAAAAAGAAATCAACACAGCGGACATTTCTCGACCAGGTCTTGAAATGACAGGCTATTTTGATTACTATACTCCAGAGCGACTTCAACTGTTGGGGATGAAGGAGTGGTCTTATCTGGTCGCTATGTCTTCTCACAACCGTTATAAAGTCTTGACCAAGATGTTTCAACCAGAAACACCAGTGGTTATTGTTGCGCGTGGTTTGGTGATTCCAGAGGAGATGTTGAGAGCTGCTAGGGAATGTAAGATTGCCATTTTAACCAGTCGTACAGCTACTAGTCGCTTGTCGGGAGAGTTATCTAGCTACCTTGATTCCCGTTTAGCTGAACGGACTAGTGTGCATGGTGTCTTGATGGACATTTATGGCATGGGTGTCTTGATCCAAGGGGATAGTGGTATCGGTAAGAGTGAGACAGGTCTCGAGCTTGTGAAACGCGGACACCGTTTGGTAGCAGATGACCGTGTGGATATCTTTGCTAAGGATGAAATGACCCTTTGGGGAGAGCCCGCTGAAATTTTGAAGCATTTGCTTGAGATTCGTGGAGTGGGGATTATCGATGTGATGAGTCTCTACGGAGCAAGCGCTGTAAAAGATTCTTCACAAGTTCAGCTGGCAGTCTATTTGGAAAATTACGATACCCAAAAGACTTTTGATCGTCTAGGAAACAATGCCGAAGAATTAGAAGTTTCTGGTGTGACTATTCCACGTATTCGTATCCCAGTAAAAACAGGACGCAATATCTCAGTTGTTATTGAGGCAGCAGCTATGAACTATCGCGCTAAGGAAATGGGCTTTGATGCGACGCGTTTATTTGAAGAACGCTTAACTAATCTCATCTCCAAAAATGAGGTGAAAGATGATTAATCCAGTTGCATTTGAAATCGGACCTTTTTCCATTCGTTGGTATGCCTTGTGTATTGTGGCAGGCTTGGTCTTGGCAGTTTATCTTGCCATGAAAGAAGCTCCTAAAAAGAAAATCCTGTCAGATGACATTTTGGATTTTATCCTGATTGCTTTTCCAGTTGCGATTTTAGGCGCTAGATTATACTATGTACTCTTTCGCTTAGATTACTATCTGCAAAATCCAGGTGAAATCATCGCCATCTGGAATGGTGGTTTGGCCATTTATGGAGGTTTGATAGCAGGAGCTATTGTCCTTTATATCTTTGCAGATAGAAAGCTGATCAATACTTGGGATTTCTTAGACATAGCAGCACCGAGTGTCATGATTGCCCAAAGTTTGGGTCGCTGGGGGAACTTTTTTAACCAAGAAGCCTACGGTGCAGCAGTAGATAGTCTGGATTATTTGCCAGGCTTCATTCGTGATCAGATGTACATTGACGGAAGCTACCGTCAGCCGACCTTCCTTTACGAGTCGGTTTGGAATCTGGTTGGATTTGCTTTGATTCTGATTTTTAGAAGAAAATTGAAGGGAATCAGACGAGGTCATATCACTGCTTTCTACTTGATTTGGTATGGTTTTGGTCGTATGATCATCGAAGGAATGCGAACAGATAGTCTTATGTTCTTTGGACTGCGGGTGTCCCAATGGTTATCAGTTGTCCTCATTGGACTAGGTGTTTACATCATACTTTATCAAAATCGAAAGAAAGCCCCTTTCTATCATACTGAGGAGGAAAACTAAATGTTAGAAGTTGCTTATATTCTTGTTGCGATTGCTTTGATCGTTTGTTTAGTCTATCTGACGATCACCATTCAAAAAGCAGGTCGAATGATTGATGAGACTGAGAAAACTATCAAAACCTTGTCTTCAGATGTAGATGTTACCTTACATCATACCAATGAATTGTTGGTAAAAGTTAATGTCTTGGTAGATGATATCAATGTTAAGGTTGCGACGATCGACCCACTCTTTACAGCTGTGGCGGACTTGTCTGAGTCAGTATCTGACCTCAATAGCCAAGCGCGTGTCTTGAGCAAGAAAGCTTCATCAGCTGGATCAAAAACACTTAAGACGGGTGCTGGATTATCTGCACTCCGTGTTGCTAGTAAATTTTTCAAAAAATAAAAAAGGAGAAATCTCATGGGAAAACTATCCTCTATCCTTTTAGGAACTGTTTCAGGTGCAGCTCTGGCCTTGTTCTTAACCAGTGACAAGGGCAAGCAAGTTTGCAGTCAAGCTCAAGATTTTCTAGATGACTTGAGAGAAGATCCAGAATATGCCAGAGAGCAAGTCTGTGAGAAATTGACAGAAGTGAAAGAACAAGCAACAGACTTTGTGCTGAAAACAAAGGAACAAGTAGAATCTGGTGAAATTACTTTTGACAGTGTCCTTAATCAAGCCAAAACATGTGCACGACAAGCGACAGAAGCATCGAAAGAAACCTTTAACAATCTCAAGGAGCAATGGCAAGAACAGTCAGCAACTCCAGATATCGTAGAAAACGAAGAAGAGATTATTATTGATATTACAGAAGAATAAAACCATCACCATCTCTGGTTCATCTAAGGTTCTGGAGATGGTGATTTTTATCTGGAAACCAGTCTTTGTGGTATAATAAATACTATGCAGAAAAAACCTACGTCCGCCTACGTGCATATTCCCTTTTGCACCCAGATTTGTTATTATTGTGACTTTTCAAAAGTATTTATCAAGAATCAGCCAGTAGATAGTTATCTGGAGCATCTACTTGAGGAATTTCGTTCTTATGATATCCAAAAATTGCGAACCCTCTACATTGGAGGTGGGACGCCAACGGCTCTGTCTGCTTCCCAATTAGAAGTTCTCTTGGATGGTTTGACTAAAAATCTGGACTTGTCAGCCTTGGAAGAGTTGACCATTGAGGCCAATCCAGGGGACTTGGACGCGGATAAGATTGCGGTTTTGAAAAACTCGGCTGTCAATCGTGTCTCCCTAGGTGTGCAGACCTTTGATGACAAAATGCTGAAAAAGATTGGACGCAGTCATTTGGAGAAGGATATTTATGAGAATATCGACCGCCTCAAACTGGCTGGTTTTGACAATATCTCCATTGACCTAATCTATGCTCTTCCGGGTCAAACTATGGATCAGGTCAAGGAAAATGTGGCTAAGGCCATTGGACTGGATATTCCTCATATGAGCCTTTATAGCTTAATTTTGGAGAATCATACGGTCTTTATGAACCGTATGCGACGTGGGAAATTGCCCCTGCCCAAGGAAGAATTAGAAGCAGAAATGTTTGAGTACATCATTGCGGAACTTGAGCGAGCTGGTTTTGAGCATTATGAGATTTCAAATTTCTCCAAACCAGGCTTTGAAAGTCGCCACAATCTCATGTACTGGGATAATGCTGAGTATTATGGTATCGGCGCGGGTGCTTCAGGCTATGTAGACGGAGTTCGTTATAAAAATCACGGTCCTATTCGACATTATCTCAGTGCAGTAGAGGCAGGAAATGCTCGGATAACAGAAGAACACCTGAGCCAAAAGGAGCAGATGGAAGAAGAAATGTTTTTGGGACTCCGCAAGAAATCTGGAGTTTCCATAGCTAGATTTGAGGAAAAATTCGGACGTTCCTTTGAAGGAATTTATGGAGAAATCGTCAAAGACTTAACCCAACAGGGTCTTATGCAGATCGATGGTGATCGTGTCCGAATGACAAAGAGAGGTCTCTTTTTAGGAGACACTGTAGCAGAACGATTTATTTTGGAGTAGAACGATGGGCTTAACTTATCAAATGAAAATGAAAATTCCTTTTGATATGGCGGATATGAACGGCCATATCAA
>CALHBZ010000105.1 GCA_937930605.1 Streptococcus oralis | reverse complement strand
GGTTGCTTCAAATTGACGTTGAATAAGATTATCTGCTTTCTTGCCAACCTCTCCTTGGTATGAAGAATACTTCCGTTTACGGCGAATTCGAGCCGTTAAACCAAGTACTTTCATCAGACGCTGCACCTTCTTATGGTTCACTACGAAGCCACGATTTCGTAATTCTAGAGTCATGCGACGATAGCCGTAATTTCCTTTATGCTCAGTATAAATTGACTGAATTTCAGCTTTAATATCATAATCTTTATCGCTTTGATCCAGCTGTTTTAAGTGGTAATAATAAGTTGAACGGGCAAGTTTAATAATCTTTAGAAGGATATCTAAAGAAAACTCTGTTACCAGTCCTTGAACAATTTCCGTTTTTCTTCTTGCTCCTTTTCGTCTCTCAATCGGAGTTCTCTCAACTTTTTTAGAATGGCATTCTCCGCTCTCAAGTACTCATTTTCTGCTTGAAGACGTTCTAATTCTGTCATATCTTCAAATCTCTTCTTTGGCTTACGTCCCATTTTAGGTGGTCTCCCTCTTGTTTTCTCAACAATAGTATACCCGTTTTTCTTATATTGTGCCATCCAATTTTTCAACAGCGAAGGATCGGGTAAAACATAATCTAAAGATACACTTCTTAGTGAACGGCCTTTAAGCAGAACGTTATTAATTATTTCTTCCTTTAATTCGGGAGAATAGTAACGATTCTTTCCTTTTTTTGCGATCTCTATTCCATAACGATCAATCAATTTAATCATGTACTGAAGATTAGAAATGTTTATCCCAAATTGATTTGAAAGCTGTCTAAAGGTCTCTCCTTGCTTTCTCAATTCATATATTTGAACTTTATCTTCATAAGTTAATTTCATAAAAATAACACCCCAAATGTTAGATTTTTTCTGTCTAACTTTTGGGGTGCAGCTCAAATGATAAGTAGGGGTTTTTCAGTTGTCCTCAAGGGACCAAGTCAATTATTTTGTCGTCTAGCGACCTTATGTAACTATTTTAACCTTTATCATCATTTTTGTCAATAATTTTTCTTTATAAAATATTTTTTAGAGCAGCGTCGATGATATCGAGTGTTTCGGTAGAAAAAACTATATCATTAAAAAAAGAACGCTGATTAATTGGATCTAATATTCGAAGTTTGCTGATAGTAGTTACTTGATTTAAGAGAGCAATACTTCCTTTTTTTAGTTTTGAGATTTTCTCAAAAACCATTGTAGCCTGAATACGGTCTCCACCGCCTAGTCCTTTGCTTCCACCATTGGCGGTTGTGATTGTATGGAGGCGATAACCTTTTGAAGCTTGTTTATTGATAACAT
>CALHBZ010000104.1 GCA_937930605.1 Streptococcus oralis | reverse complement strand
GAGTTTATATTTCTTTCAAAACCAGATATTCCATGGCATTTTGAAAGCTGACATTAGCCTGCCACATTTTTCTAGCTTCTAGCAAATCTTGTAAAATCTGTCGAATCCTTGCTTGCAAGAGATCCTGCCCACAGAGGACTTCGAGGATTCGCAAGACCTGATCTTGTTTTTCCTTGTCATCTGCTAAGTTTGCTAATTTAGCAACTTGCAAATAACTTTCTTTTTTCTTAGCCACTAACCAAGTCAGCAGGCGTTCACTTTCATCGACCAAGGTCCAAAAACTTGCCTGATTAGCCAACTTTTCTGCCTCAGCTCGCGATTGACTAAACTGGGCTAAGAGAATTGCTTTTTTCTTAACCAGTCCCATTTGTTCTAAGAGCAAGATAAGCTTCTCTTCTTGCTTTTTAAAATGGAAAATCTGGGTCCGACTTCGGATGGTCGGTAAAATCTTTTCCTCATCACTGGTTAAGAAAAAAATGTAAACTTCACTCTGGGGTTCTTCAATGACCTTGAGCAGAGAGTTGGCTGCGTTGGGATGCATTTTCTCCGCCTGCTCGATGATAAAGACCTGTTGCTGGCTTTCAATCCCTGCTTGAGAAAACTGACCCACCAATTCTCGAATCCGTTCTGTCTTGATGAGCTGATTAACTGGCTTAATCAAGGTGACGTCAGGAAATTCTCCCTGTTCAATCAGCTTACAATTTCGGCATTTCTCACATGGCAACACACCTACCTTATCCGTACAAAAGAGGCTCTTAGCCAAAAATTGAGCCATTTCCAAGCTTCCAAAGAAACCTGAAAAGAGGTAGGCATGATTGAGCTGGTCTTGTTCTAGGATACGGACAAAGCGGTCAAACTGATCTGGCTGCCAGGACTTTAGTTGATCTTGTTTCATTTGGCCAAGCCCATTCTATCAAACAAGACAGCCTTGGTAGTTTCCACAACCTGCTCCAAAGGGAGACTAGCATCAATCTTGACAATGCGATTTCCCTCTTTATTCAGAAGAGAAAGATAGCCTTGACGGACTTTTTTATGCAAGTCCAACCCTTCCAAGTCCAAACGATTGACCTCACGATTGCTATTAGCAGCGATACGAGCCAGTCCTTCTTCCACCTCGATGTCAAAATAGAGGGTCAAATCAGGTTTGAGGCCATCTGTCACAAACTGATTGAGCCAGTCAATGGCCTCGATATCTAAGCCTCGACCAAATCCCTGATAAGCAACGGAACTATCGATGAAGCGGTCCATAATGACCAACTTGCCAGCTTCAAGTGCTGGAAGAACTTTTTCCACCAAGTGCTGTCTGCGACTGGCGATATAGAGAAGGAGTTCTGTCTTAGCATCCATCTGAGTATGGCTTGGATCCAAAATCACTTGGCGAATCTTCTCTCCAATCAAGACTCCGCCTGGCTCACGGGTCGTCATCACCTCTACTCCTTTTTCCTCTAAAATTGGGAGTAAAGCCTCTAAAACACTGGTCTTTCCTGCTCCCTCTGGTCCCTCAAGAGAGACTAAAAATCCTTTTGACATGTCTAACTCATTTCTTTTTTCTACCTTCTATTCTATCAAAAAAATAGTTTTTTGTGACAATCTTTTTGCGCCTTCTCTATTCAATCGACCATAAAAGAGGCTGGAAGTCATCCAACCTCTCATTTACCTAGTTCTTGTGTTCGTTTATAAGCTTGATGAACTGCATCCATGACTGTGCCTCTAAAGGCATGTTCTTCCAGACTTGCTACACCAGCGATAGTCGAACCTCCTGGGCTACAAACTTGGTCTTTCAAGACTCCAGGATGTTGTTGGCTTTCGAGAACCATTTGTCCTGCGCCAACTACTGTTTGGGCTGCCATTTTCAAAGCCGTTTCTCGTGGCAATCCTGTCTGTACACCCGCATCTGCCAAAGCCTCGATAAAGAGATAGACAAAAGCTGGTCCACAACCTGCGAGACCTGTCGCCGCATCGATTAAGCCATCTCCCAGCTCAACCAAGAGACCAGCCTTGTCTAAAAGCTGACAAAAGAGTTCACTGTCCTCAGCACAACAGTTCGCTGACATGACATAACTAATCACTCCTTTGCCGATAGCTACTGGAGTATTGGGCATGATGCGAATGATTCGGTGGTGGCTTGGAAGTAGTCTAGCCAGTTTTTCCAAGGTCAGTCCAGCTGCCATGGAAATCAAAAGAAGACTTTCTCGTTTTTCAAGAATGGTTTGGTATTGAGCAAGCAGTTCAGAAAACTGGGCTGGCTTTACTCCTAGAAAAATCACATCTGCTTCTGCAAAAATTTCTTCATTGCTGGAAGCCTGACCACCAAAGTTGGCAATGAAAGCATCTACTTTCGCTTGACTACGATTGGCAAGGAGAATCTGTTCACCCGTCTTGGCCTGCAAGACAGCCTTGGCCAAACTAGCTCCCATATTTCCCAAACCGATAAATCCAATTTTCATCTCTTACTCCCTTATCTGTCCGTCACCAGTAACCACATACTTGTAGCTAGTTAATTCCTTCAAGCCCATTGGCCCACGCGCATGCAGTTTCTGAGTCGAAATCCCCATCTCACATCCAAGACCAAACTGGCCTCCATCAGTGAAACGCGTTGAAGCATTGACATAAACCGCTGCAGAGTCTACTTGATTTGTAAAGTAAGCCGCAGCTTCAGCATTTTCTGTCACAATGGCATCCGAATGATGGGTACTGTGAGCTTCAATATGCGCAACCGCTTCTTCTAAGCTACTCACAACCTTAACCGCTAGAACATAGTCTAAAAACTCAGTGTCAAAGTCTTGGGCCTCAGCTAATCGACCTGAAACAAACTGACTTGCTTTGCTATCCAAGCGGAATTGAATCGGTTCCAGTCCAGATTCCTCACGTTCTGCAACCAGAATTTTCTCCAAGCGAGGCAGGAAATCTGCTGCCTTGTCTTCATGAACAAGTAGAACCTCCATAGCATTGCAGACAGAAGGACGACTGGTTTTTGCATTATTGATGATAGATAAAGCCTTGTCTTTGTCTGCGTCCTTGTCCACATAGACATGGACAATTCCAGTTCCTGTCTCGATGACAGGTACGATAGCATTTTCAACTACAGCATTGATCAAGCCAGCTCCTCCACGAGGAATGAGAAGGTCTAGATAGCCCTTGGCCTTCATCATAGCATAGCTACTTTCACGACTGGTATCTTCCACCAGTTGAATCACATCTGGGTGAATGATAGTCGTCTCCAAGCCCTTCTTCAAGGCTGTGACAATGGCATGGGCAGTTTGATAGGCATCTTTACCGCTACGAAGAACGACCGCATTGCCACTCTTGAGAGCCAAAGCAACCGCATCAGACGTCACATTTGGACGGCTTTCATAGATAATTCCAATAACCCCCATGGCCACACGTTTCTTGGTAATAAGCAAACCATTTTCAAGATGATTGGTTTCTAAAACTTCACCAATAGGATCTGGTAAAGCAACCACTTCACGAATCCCTCTTGCCATCGCTTCTATACGTCCCTCATCCAAATAAAGACGGTCTAGCATGACATCTGAGATTTTCCCCTTAGCTGCTGCCATATCAAGGGCATTTGCCGCTAAAATCTCCTCAGTAGCTACCAATAAATAATCAGCCATGGCTAGCAAAGCTTGGTTTTTTACTGCTTCGCTGGCAGTATTGATTGATTTCTTAACAGCCTGTACCTGTTCAAATTGTTCTTGTGTACTTACCATCGTTCACCTCTAAAATTCTGTAAAGAGTAGCTGGATTTCAGGAGTGATGGAAATCCAGTCATCACGGTGAATCAAGACTCCCTTAGCTTTTTGAGAACGGAGCATATCTTCTAGGGCTGAGACACCAAATTGGACACGTCCCTTTCCAAGAGATTGACCTGTTTCTTTATCTGCTACTGTGACAATATCGTGGTAAGAGAAGTTTCCTTCCACTTCTACAACACCCGATAAAAGGAGACTTTTCCCGTTTTTTGAAAGTGCCTCTGCAGCTCCACCATCTACCCAAATCGTTCCCTGACTTTGAGCATAGAAGGCCAGCCATTGTTTCTGGGTACGAAGTCCCTTCTCTTGCGCAACAAAGAAGGAACCATCCCTAGTCTCCTCCGCTGCCTCGATCAAGGCATCTGATTTCAAGGAGGTGCAAATATAGACTGGCACACCTGACTCCGTTGCGATCGTAGCTGCTTTGATCTTAGTCAACATCCCACCTGTACCATTAGACGAACCTGCTCCACCAGCCATATCAATAATCTCACTATTGATGGTCTCGATTTTCTCAAGACGTTTAGCTCTTGGATCTGAGTTAGGATTTCCAGTATAGAGACCGTCTACATCCGTCAAGAGAACCAAAAGATCTGCCTGCACCATAGCCGCTACCTGAGCACTCAGAGTATCATTGTCCCCAACCTTGAGCTCATCAATAACGACACTGTCATTCTCGTTGATGATAGGAATGGCACCACGATGAAGCAATACAGACAAAGCCTGGTGGGCGTTCTTATAACGACGTTTATCTACAAAATCATCCTGTGTCAGCAAGATTTGCGCAGAGACGATTTGGCGCATGAGGAGGTTGGTTGTGTATTCTTCTAGCAGCAATCCTTGGCCTACTGCAGCCGAAGCCTGCTTATCTGCAATTTTGGTCGGACGTTTTTTAAAACCCAAAGCACCAAAGCCAGCAGCTACTGCCCCAGATGAAACCAAAATCAACTCATGCCCAGCCTCATGCAGCATAGCTAATTGTTGGGTAATTGCCTTTACTTTACTCCTTGATAAACTTCCGTCTTCATTTGTCAAGGACGAAGTCCCCACCTTAAAAACGATTCGTTTGTACTTCATATTCTCACTCCGATTCTTCATATTTATCCATTATAACATGAATGCTTTAAAATAGAAAAGACTTGAAATAAAAAAGGTTGAGACAGACATCTCAACTCTTTTATCTATTCTCAGTTTTACGCAATCTTTCCAGCGTTTCTTTAAAAATTTCTGGAACATCTGCTGTGAATTCCAAGGTTTCACCTGTTTTCGGATGGGTAAATCCTAGAGTTTTAGCATGGAGAAATTGTCCATGTCCTTTCAAGGTCTTGCGAGGACCATAGACCTCATCCCCAGCGACTGGATGGCCAATATAAGCCATGTGGACACGGATTTGATGGGTACGCCCTGTTTCCAGTTGCAGCTCTAACAAACTATAATCACCAAAGCGTTCCAAGACGTGAAAACGCGTCACTGCCGGCTTCCCTTTAGCAGTCACAGCCTGTTTCTTACGGTCTTTTTCGCTCCGACCAATCGGTGCTTCAATGACACCACGATCATTTGGCAGATTGCCATGAACAATCGCCCAGTACTTGCGTAGAGACTTCTTGTCCTTGAGTTCTTGGGCAAGCGCCAAGTGGGCCTCATCATTTTTAGCAATCATGAGAAGACCAGACGTGTCCTTGTCAATGCGGTGGACGATTCCTGGGCGGAGAACCCCATTGATACCTGACAAGTCCTTGATATGGTACATGAGGGCATTGACCAAGGTCCCACTGGCATGACCGGCACTGGGATGAACCACCATACCCTGCGGCTTGTTGACAACGGCTACGTCCTCATCTTGGTAGATAATTTCCAGAGGAAGGTCCTCGGCAACATACTCCAAAACTTCTGGTTCTGGCACATGATAAGTGACGACATCCCCCTCTTGGACAGTGTATTTAGCTTTCTTGACTTGGCCGTTGACTAAAACTTGTCCTGCTTTGATTTGTTCATTAGCGAGACTACGTGACAATTCTGTCAGGTCCGACAGAGCCTTATCAAGACGTTGCCCACTCGTTTCAATTTTAATTTCCATTTACTTCCTCTTTAAGCATTGCAATCAATAGAACAATCACCCCAACTGTCAAATAGCTGTCAGCAACATTGAAAATCGCAAAGTTGATAAAGTCTAGGTGAAACATATCCACCACAAAACCTTGACTCATTCTGTCGATAAAGTTGCCAAGACCTCCCGCGATAATTAGAGTCAATCCAAAGACCAGCCAGAGAGAGTCCTCCATGTGTTTATGTAGATACCAAATGGCACCTGCCATGACGACCAGTGTAATGACAGCAAATAACCACTGCTGATCTTGTAACATGGAGAAGGCCGCTCCTCTATTTTGCAGATAGGTCAAGCTAACGAGATTGGGTATCCACGAACGAACTTCTCCCAGTGGAATCTGTTGGACAACATAATTTTTGACCAACTGATCCAACCCAATCAAAAGCAGTATAATGACTGCTACTATTCCTCTTTTTTTCATGATTTCCTCTTTTGATCAAAATATTCTTGCATAACCTCAACAAAAAGTGTCCCAGCTTGGCTAAGCTCCACTTCTTCCCGTTTGACATAGACCATGCGGTTATCTAGATTATCCTTGAGGCGAATGACTGTAATGCCATTGACACTGTCACTATCTAAAAATCCAGACCCAGTCGCATAGGCATCTGTCCGCTCCAAAATACCATTCAAAGTAGCACGGTCCGTCACATTAAACATCTGGGAGCTAGCGCTGGTATCGACAAAGTTTTCTGAATAGTAAAGGTACTCGTCCTTTTCCTGAGTAAAACGAACTGTTGGTAAATCAGCTAGGTCCTCCATGACTAGTTCTTCTTTCTGTGCTAAAGGATGTCCTTCACGAAGATAAATGTGAGTCTGGAAAGGAATTAGTTCAATAACTTCCAAGCCCAACTTTTCAACCCGTTGCATGATGCCCTTTTGATTTTGGTTGTTGAGGTAGATAATCCCAATCTCACTGTGACCCTGAGCTACTTCG
>CALHBZ010000103.1 GCA_937930605.1 Streptococcus oralis | reverse complement strand
TACAGAACTAAATCCTTCGGATAAATTAATTGTCTAACTTTTTGGGGTCAGTACATCTTAGGACTAGCGTTTTTTTTATATTTTTATAAATCATTGTCCAGAAATGATGATTTATAAGTATGGGTTGCCTTTTCAATAAATGGGTTATATAATAGAAGTATAGTTAGAGAAGATTGGTCTGAACATTTTTATAAAGAAAAGGAGAAAAGATGGCATTAAATTTGTTTGATGTTATTCATTATGAAGGTGAGGAAACAAGGAATATACTTGCTTGGAGACATCCTAAAACGAATATCAAGATAGGAGCAACTGTAATTGTAAATCCTGGTCAGAGTGCTGTGTTCTTTTCAAATGGAAGAGCAGTAGCTACTTATGAGGCTGGAAAACATAAGATTGAAGGAAATGATATTCAGACAGTTTCAGGAATAAAAAACTTTCTAAGTGGAGGTATTTCATCTGACTCATCATTTTTGTGGTTTGTAAACACGTATGATTTACAACCGATTGGGTGGGGAACTTCTTCACCTATAATGGTTCGAGATCCAGAAAGTGATATTCCTGTTGAGTTGAAAATACATGGAAATTTTATTCCGCGAATTGTAGATTTGGAAGCTTTTATACTAGAATTTATGCCAAGTCACCCTGATTTTATAACAGCTGCTATTTTACAAAAACGATTTAGACAAACTGCCAGTGGATTGATTAGTTCAGCTATTTCACAAGTAATATATAACTATAAGATTCCAATTATTGATATTGAGATGCACAGTTTTGATATAGCTAATGGTTTGTCTGAAATTTTATCTAGCCATTTTGCTAAATATGGAATTAGTATTGAAGAATTTAACATTGAGGCCTTAAAGGTAAATCAGAATAGCAATGGGTATAGAGAAATCTTTAAATTCCACAAGCAAATTTTGGAAGCCAAAAGCAAGCAGGCGAGTCGAGATGTTGAAGAGTATACTTATCAAGAAGAGAGACAATTTGATATTTTAGAAGAGGCAGCTAAAAATAATGATTCTACAGGAAAGCTAATGGGAACAGGCATGAAAATCGCTATGGGACTTGGTTTAGGAGCTAAATTCGGCAACTTGGTGGATCAGATTGAAGATAGGAATTCATTTGACAAAGATGTTAATCAGCATCAAACTGACATCAAAGGAGAAACGGGCTTAGCTAATTTTTGTAGCCAATGCGGGACTGCTTTTTTGGGAGGAGCAAACTTTTGTTCTAATTGTGGGCACGAAAGATAGTTCGAACCTTAGGAGAAAATAATTTTTTATACCATTCTAGTTTGAATATTATCTTTAACTTTTGGTTTTTTGTATTGTCACATTTATTTTTGATTTTATTTGGGAAATCTGGGATTGCCAGAATTTCCCTTTTTCTTAGAAATCTGAAAACTAAGATTTTTTGTTTTCGTTTTTAGATCTTTCAAATTATGTAATTCTAAGTATGGAAATGTATGAATAAATACAATGATTCCCTGAAAAATATTAGGAGATCTTTTTAAAAGAGTAAGGGATTACTTAGACAAATTCTATGACAGGAGGATATTTTGGATGTACCAAGTATTTCGTTTATTAAGTATACTTTTTATGGGATTAACAAGTGCAACATTTTTTATTTCACTATGGACAGTAACCCTATTTCTAGAACATGGTGAGCCAATTTTCTCAATAGTGATTCCTATTATTTTTTCTTTATCAGGTTTCTTTTTGTCTTCCTTTGCATTTTATAGCTTTGGTGTTTTAGAAAATATAAAAATTAAAGTCAAAGCTTTGGATGAGATATATAATGGGAAAGCCCTTTATAGAGAATATATAGCAACTAGAGGAGAAGATAGGTGAAGCAGTATATTAAGAATAATTGGAAAAAAGACTTTCATTGGTTAATTTCAAATATAGTAATACTCTGTTTTGTAGTTTTATCACTTGCTATCTTTTCTATAGATGATGGACCAAGAATCTTTATATTGAAAAATCTTGCTTTTATAATTTTGGCAAAATCTATTGGAATTCCCATTGTTATCAGTTTTTTATTTTTATCATTTCAAAATGTTACCTTTCTACCGATTGCTTTAATTATTTTATATTTATTTCGAGAAAAAATTAAAGATTCCTTTTCCTTGAAGAAATTAAAACAGAAGAATTTACTTCAAATGCTTGTTTTAATCATTTTATCATCATTTCTTGAATTTGAAAAATCTAGGGAATGGTCTATTCGATTTCTATTTCTTTTAGCTCCGTGGTATTTGTTTAGTGTGATCTCAATATTGGTAATGACTTATTGTGAGTCTAAGAGACAAGAAGAAGTCAAGAAACGAAATCAAATACAAGCATTATTCACTTTATTTGAAAAGCACCAGATTAATAAAAATACATATCCCGTTATTTGTTCATCATGTAGTGGTGAGAATTTGCTTGACCTGGGGCAAGGTAAATCATGTGATTATTGCGGTGCATGGTTATCTAGAAAGGAAATATAAATGAGACGCTATCGTTTAATCATTTCCAAGGTTGTTTATCCTTTAGTATCTTTCATATGTATTATTTCGGGATTGAAATTTTATCAGTCCATAGATAAGGAAATAAGATGGTTATTAGGAAAAAAAGAAGGATTATTTCACGATTTCTACTTTATGTGGCTTTTAATAGTTACAATTTTGTTTGTCTTATTTTTCCTGTTTTTGATTCTATCCTCTTTTTTATTCTTAAAACAGCCACGGATGAAACAATATGATAAAGCTTTGATAACAGTTCTTAAGTTTGAAGAACAAGGTGGGGATGTTATTGAAATTAAAGGAAAAGAATTGCGAGATGAGTTATCTTATAAATTATCAGCAAAACGTGTTTATTGTCCTACTTGTCATAAACCTACAGATGGGGTAATTGGAACTAAATTGACCTGTAGAAATTGTGGTAAAACTTTTATAGTTTCTTGATTTGATGACATTCGTAATGAAATGATCTTATCAATTTCTTTAACAATAAATTAAGATTGATTGTAGAAACATAGTAAGTTTATTTGCTTAAATTAAATTTTATAATACGAAAAGCAACAGCTGTTTAGCTGTTGCTTTTGATAACTTTTTTAACTCTTAAACAATACCTTGGGCAATTACAGCATTTGCTAGATTTTAGAAGTCAACAACATTTTCTCCTGCAAGGTCATCAGTACCAAGGCCGTTGTTTCAGTAGTTGTTTTAACTGTGTTGAGGGTGTTGGTACTGATGACCTCAACTCGACCAGAGTATACCGACATCTATTCATCTGATAAGAGGGATTTTATCATCCAGATATTCATAGCTGGGTGGCCGGCAGCGTTAGAAAGTGGTTCTTGCAGTGGTGTAAAACCATAGTGTTGATAGACGGCCACGGCCGTAGCCAGTTCAGTAGAGGTTTCTAGATAAAGCTGTTCATAACCTGCTAGGCGGGCATCTTGGACTATCTGCTTTATCAGCCGACTGGAATAACCTTTGCCACGACTGTTTTTAGCGACATACAGTTTTTGTAATTCAGCAATCTTATCAGACACAGGTGCAAAGCCACCACAGCCAACGAGATGCCCTTCATCTTCCAGAACAAAGTAAGCTGCCTTCTCTTGATGTTGATAAAAGTCGGCCAAATGATCTAGATGAGAATCAAAGTAGACAGTTCCTGGTTTGTCAAGCCCGAATTCTTCTAGGCTGGCTCGAATGAGCTGGGCTACAGCTGGATTGTCTCTCACTTCCATTGGCCGTAAGTTCATGATTTGTCCTCCGATAGGATGAATCGACTAGTTAAACAATACCTTGGGCAATCATAGCGTTGGCTACATTTTCAAAGGCAGCGATATTGGCACCTGCGAGGTAGTCGGTACCAAGTCCGTAAGTTTCAGCAGTAGTCTTAGCTGTATTGAAGATGTTGGTCATGATGTCTTTGAGACGGCCGTCAACTTCTTCGCGTGTCCATGAGAGGCGAAGGCTGTTTTGACTCATTTCAAGTGCTGATACAGCTACACCACCAGCGTTGGCAGCTTTTGCAGGTCCGTAAAGGATTCCGTTTTCTTTGTAGACTTTAATCGCATCAAGGTCACTAGGCATGTTTGCACCTTCAGACACACAGATAATGCCTTGAGCAACTAAGCGTTTAGCTGCTTCACCATTGATTTCGTTTTGAGTCGCACATGGAAGAGCGATATCGTAGTTATCAGTGTATGTCCAGACAGAACCTTCATGGTAAGTAGCAGTAGATTTTTCAGCAGCGTATTCAGTCAAACGGGCACGACGTTTATTCTTCACATCTGCTAGAAGGTCAAAGTCGATACCATTTTCATCAATGACATACCCATTTGAGTCAGATACAGAGATGACAGTAGCACCAAGTTCAGTTGCTTTTTGAA
>CALHBZ010000102.1 GCA_937930605.1 Streptococcus oralis | reverse complement strand
AAAAAGCTGGTAAGAAACGCATGAAGGCTATCGGATCAGTAGAAGTTCCACAAGAAGCCTTCCTCAGCGTTTTGAGTATGGATGAAGAATAGAAATAGAAAACAAAACTCTTGAAGATTTCTCAAGAGTTTTTGCTTTAAATGAGAATGAGAAAAATCTCCAACTGACAGAATTGATCAGGTTAAAATTTGACAGTAGTTCTGATTTTTTTTATAATGCATATGGAAAGGTGGTAGGATGAAAAAATTATTAATTTCAGGAACGGTTGTTCTCGCCAGTATTTTTTTAGCTTCATGCTCCAATAAGCCTCAAACAGCAACCGAAGAAAGTTCGACTGCGGTTGTTAGTTCTTCTAGCAGTTTAGAAACTAGTAGTTCTAGTTCTGCTGTTTCTGAAGCGAAAAAGGAAGAGACGCAAATCATTGGTTCGAATGAATATGGTTTTGTCAAGGTACCCAAATCATGGGTTCGATTCCATGAAGTAGAAGGTGGAAATGATATACAGTATTGCGATGGAACAGATATCAACATTGTTACGCTGAATACCTTCAAGCCTGAGCAGTTTAATATTAGCGAAGAAGAGTATGCCAAACTGGATGTTGTGACTGTCTCTGCTAGTATTTTATCTTCCAAAGAACAAAGCTCTGATTTCAGTAAGGTTTGGGGCTCCAAATCGACCATTGGAGGTTATGAAGCCTATGTTGTCAATGCAATTGCTAAGTCAGGGAAATACCTCGTTACTTGGGTTTTTCGATCAAATGATGGTAAAATCCGCTATGTTTCACTTGAAGGGGATGGGGAAACTTTAAAAACAATCTTACCGATGATTGAAAGTAGCTGGTCAACTACTAAAGCTGAATAAATGAAAAAAAGAAGATCAACTGGTCTTCTTTTTATGTTTTTTTACGAATAGATAGATGAGTAGAAAAAGAAATGGAGTTGTATATGAAGATTACAAACTATGAGATTTACAAATTGAGAAAAGCTGGCTTGACCAATCAACAAATTTTAACTGTTCTTGAATACGACGAGACTGTAGATCAGGAGCTCTTGCTAGGTGATATTACAGAAATTTCAGGATGTCGTAATCCTGCTGTATTTATGGAACGCTATTTTCAGATAGATGATGCACAGTTGGAGAAGGAGTTCCAAAAATTTCCATCCTTTTCTATTCTTGATGACTGTTATCCTTGGGATCTGAGTGAGATTTATGATGCTCCAGCGCTCTTATTTTATAAAGGAAATCTAGACTTATTGAAATTTCCAAAGGTTGCTCTTGTAGGGAGTCGTTCATGTTCGAGTCAGGGAGCAAAGTCGGTTCAGAAAATTATCCAAGGCTTGGAAAACGAGTTAATCGTGGTCAGCGGCTTGGCCAAAGGAATTGATACCGCTGCCCATATGGCTGCGCTCCAGAATGGAGGGAGAACGATTGCTGTCATTGGAACAGGATTGGATGTTTTTTATCCACGTGCTAATAAACGCTTGCAGGACTACATTGGAAATCATCATCTAGTGCTAAGTGAATACGGACCAGGTGAAGAACCCTTGAAATTTCACTTTCCAGCTCGTAATCGCATCATTGCTGGTCTTTGCCGTGGTGTGATCGTTGCAGAGGCAAGGATGCGTTCTGGTAGTCTTATTACCTGTGAGCGAGCTATGGAAGAAGGACGCGATGTTTTTGCCATTCCAGGAAACATTTTAGATGGCCATTCAGATGGCTGTCACCACCTGATCCAAGAGGGAGCAAAACTGATTTCCAGCGGTCAAGATGTGCTAGCTGAGTTTGAATTTTAAGGAGAAATTGTTCACTCAGATAAACTTTTCTTCTATACTATAGGAGTTAAGTCTTGACAGGTCTTTAAAAATGGTTTACACTTTATAAAGTTTATTACTTTGAAAAGGTGTGATAGTGTGGCTACGGCAACAAAGAAGAAAAAATCAACAGTTAAAAAAAATCTAGTCATCGTGGAGTCGCCTGCCAAGGCGAAAACGATTGAGAAATATCTAGGAAGAAATTATAAGGTTCTAGCAAGTGTCGGACATATCCGAGATTTGAAAAAATCCAGTATGTCAGTTGATATTGAAAATAATTATGAACCGCAATATATCAATATCCGGGGCAAGGGTCCTCTTATCAATGACCTGAAAAAGGAAGCCAAAAAAGCCAATAAAGTCTTTCTGGCAAGTGACCCGGACCGTGAAGGAGAAGCGATTTCCTGGCATTTGGCTCATATTCTCAATCTGGATGAAAATGATACCAACCGTGTGGTCTTTAATGAAATCACCAAGGATGCAGTAAAAAATGCTTTTAAAGAACCTCGCAAGATTGATATGGACTTGGTCGATGCCCAACAAGCTCGTCGTGTCTTGGACCGCTTGGTAGGCTATTCGATTTCGCCAATTTTGTGGAAAAAGGTCAAGAAGGGTTTATCAGCAGGGCGCGTGCAGTCTGTAGCCCTTAAGCTAATCATTGACCGCGAAAATGAGATCAATGCCTTCCAACCAGAAGAATACTGGACAATTGATGGTGTCTTTAAAAAGGGAACCAAGCAATTTCAGGCTTCTTTCTATGGTATGAATGGCAAAAAGATGAAATTGACCACCAATGAAGAGGTCAAAGAAGTCTTGTCCCATCTAACGAGTAAAGATTTTACAGTGGATCAGGTAGATAAGAAGGAGCGCAAACGCAATGCGCCACTACCTTATACTACCTCAACCATGCAAATGGACGCTGCTAACAAAATCAATTTCCGTACTCGTAAGACCATGATGGTTGCCCAACAGCTCTATGAAGGAATCAATATCGGTACAGGCGTGCAAGGTTTGATTACATACATGCGTACAGACTCGACTCGTATTAGTCCAGTGGCTCAAAATGAAGCGGCAAGCTACATTAATGACCGTTTTGGTAGCAAGTATTCCAAGCATGGTAGCAAGGTAAAGAATGCCTCAGGTGCTCAAGATGCCCACGAAGCCATTCGTCCATCTAGCGTCTTTAACACACCTGAAAGCATCGCTAAGTACTTGGACAAAGATCAGCTCAAACTTTATACCCTTATCTGGAACCGTTTTGTGGCTAGCCAGATGACAGGTGCTATCTTTGATACCATGGCTGTCAAGCTCTCTCAAAATGGAGTCCAGTTTGCAGCAAATGGTAGCCAAGTTAAGTTTGATGGGTATCTTGCTATCTACAATGACTCTGACAAAAACAAGATGTTGCCTGACATGGCTGTTGGAGATGTGGTCAAACAGGTGAATAGCAAGCCAGAACAACATTTCACCCAACCACCTGCTCGCTATTCAGAAGCGACGCTTATCAAGACCTTGGAAGAAAATGGAGTTGGACGTCCATCAACCTACGCACCAACTATTGAAACCATTCAGAAACGCTACTATGTTCGTCTGGTAGCCAAACGATTTGAACCAACTGAGTTGGGAGAAATTGTTAACAAGCTCATCGTTGAATACTTCCCAGACATCGTAAACGTGACTTTCACAGCTGAAATGGAAGGAAAACTGGATGATGTCGAAGTTGGAAAAGAACAGTGGCAACGTGTTATTGATGAATTTTATAAACCATTCTCCAAAGAAGTAGCCAAGGCTGAAGCTGAAATGGAAAAAATTCAGATTAAGGATGAGCCAGCTGGATTTGACTGTGAGGTCTGTGGTAGTCCAATGGTGATTAAATTAGGACGTTTTGGTAAATTCTATGCTTGTAGCAATTTCCCAGACTGCCGTCATACCCAAGCGATTGTTAAGGAGATTGGTGTTGAGTGCCCAAGTTGCCATCAAGGACAAATCATCGAACGCAAAACCAAACGCAATCGTATCTTCTATGGTTGTAATCGCTATCCAGAATGTGAATTTACTTCGTGGGAAAAACCAATTGGACGGGATTGTCCAAAATGTGGTCACTTCCTTGTGGAGAAGAAAGTCCGTGGTGGTGGCAAACAGATTGTGTGTAGTAATGGCGACTACGAAGAAGAGAAAATTAAATAAAACGAAGAGTCCTGAAAATAAATTTCAGGCTCTTTTTTTGTTGAAGCTTGACAAATTTCCCCCTTGTATGCGAAACTAGAGGAAGAGTAATTTATCTAGGAGAAATCATGCGCATCATTTACCTCAGTATTGGCTTTATTTCACTGGCTTTAGCTGTTATTGGAGTTGTCTTACCACTTTTACCAACAACTCCCTTTCTTTTGTTAGCTATCGCTTGCTTTTCAAAATCTTCTAAGCGTTTTGAAAACTGGCTTTATCACACCAAGCTCTATCAGACCTATGTAGCTGACTTTCGCGAGACCAAATCTATCGCCCGAGAACGCAAGAAAAAAATCATCGTATCTATCTATATCTTGATGGGAATTTCCATTTATCTTGCCCCTCTTTTACCTGTTAAAATCGGTCTGGGAGCCTTGACTATCTTTATCACCTACTATCTCTTTAAAGTCATTCCTGACAAAGAATAGATAAAAATAGTAGTTATTTGCCTTGATAAAAATGAAAGTATATTTAAAATAATATGATATAATAAATTTAAAGAAAACATCAAGGAGAATCAAATGATTTACGAATTTTGTGCTGAAAATGTGACCTTGCTAGAAAAAGCAATGCAGGCTGGAGCTCGTCGAATCGAACTTTGTGATAATCTAGCAGTTGGTGGAACAACACCTAGCTATGGAGTAACAAAGGCAGCGGTTGAACTGGCAGCTAACTATGATACCACCATTATGACCATGATTCGTCCACGTGGTGGCGACTTTGTCTATAATGATCTGGAAATTGCTATCATGCTAGAAGATATTCATTTGACTGCTCAGGCTGGAAGCCAAGGAGTTGTCTTTGGTGCCTTAACTGCTGATAAGAAGTTGGACAAGGTCAATCTTGAGAAGTTGGTTGCTGCTTCAAAAGGAATGGAAATTGTCTTTCACATGGCCTTTGATGAATTGAGTGATGAAGATCAGTTGGAAGCTATTGACTGGCTCAGCCAAGCTGGCGTCACTCGTATCTTGACTCGTGCTGGTGTGTCTAGTGATTCGCTAGAAAAACGTTTTGCCCACTATCATAGAATTTTGGAACATGCTGCTAGTAAAATTGAAATTCTACCAGGTGGGGGGATTGACTTGGACAACCGTCAAACATTTATCGACCAACTAGGTGTGACACAATTGCATGGAACCAAGGTTGTCTTTTAAAAAATAGAAAGGAACTGCTAGCTTTTGGTAGCAGTTTTCACTTATGTTTGAAATTTTTAAATCCTATCAGTTTAATCAAGAAAAGGCTCGTGTCTATGGTTTTCTAGAAAATGGGGGAGTTTGGGTCTATAATTGTCAAATTTTGCATGGTGAGTTTATCATGACAGTTTCCGTAGATGATGGAGACTTGGTTTTTCAGGTCTTTGACCAGGAAACGGGTGACCTCTATCCGCAAGTCCATATGGAAAGCATGAGAGGTAGTTTTGTAGGCAGTGTCCGTCAAGCTTGTTTGGAGATTCTCTACCAAATTCGGAAGGCTTGTTTTGATGTGCAGGATTTTATCTGTCCTCAGACTAAGCGAATCATGACTCAAGTTCAGGAAAAATATGGTAATCAGTTGGAATATCTGTGGGAGAAATCTCCTGATACGGCAGTATTACGTCATGAAGGCAGTAAAAAGTGGTATGCTGTTTTAATGAGAATACCTTGGGATAAGCTAGATAAGGACAGAGAAGGGCAAGTGGAAGCAGTCAATCTCAAACACGACCAAGTAGCAGACTTGCTTTCACAAAAAGGTATTTATCCAGCCTTTCATATGAACAAACGCTACTGGATTAGTCTGGCTCTTGATG
>CALHBZ010000101.1 GCA_937930605.1 Streptococcus oralis | reverse complement strand
CGTTCTTGCTTGGCCTGCTCTGATTGTTGATAGCTATGATAGCCCCATAGAAGCAAAACACCCAACAGGACAGATCCGACTATTAGTAGTACTTTCTTCATTTCTCTCCCCCCTTATTTGCCATATTGCTTTTCGAAATACGTTATAAAATCTGATAACGAACTATCTCCCTTAACTTTGTTAACAATATAAGGAATTGTTTGAATCTGTTCTGGAGTCATGTTTTCAATCGTTAGGCTTTCACCATTTGTATGTTCCCCTAAAAGGAAATTTTTCATAGCTGGATCATTCTGAAAATATTTTTGAATTTCCTGATAGGCGCTATCTCTCAAACCAATTGACTCAAAGTAACCCATCACACCTTTCTGGTTTAATTCTTGTACCCGTTGGTAAGCCCCATAATCCGCATAAATACTAGATGACTGGGCAATCGTCTCTATTGAAGGGCCTGCCACTTCATGGTTTAACTGCCAGCCCCCTTGACCAACCAAAACATTATAAATATTTGTGTTTTCATTCGTTGTTTTGGCTTTAAACTCAGCCACCTTACTTTGTAGTTTAAAGAAGCCTGCTAACATCTCATTGGCAGACTTGCCACCATAATTACCTATTTTTTTAATAAAGGCATTCGCTCTTCCAGAAGTCATCTCATCTAGCATCTCATGCGTGTTTTTAATTGAGTCTGTTGCATGTAACTGTGATAAAGAATCTGCAACACTAAAAGTCGCCGCAGCTGCCGGACCCCCAATATAGGTTAAAATCGTTTTTATCCCTTCTTTTACGATAGTTTCTTGGAACTCAGCATCCGCTTTCTCGTGTTCTTTTTTGATTTGAGAAAGTTCAGCCTTATATTTACCAACCAGAGCTCCTTCAATTCCTTTTTCATGGTGTGATGTATAAGATTCAAGAGTAGTTTTGGCTGGGACACTAAGCTCATCATAGTCTGGAACCGTCTTAGAACCATAGTGATATATGGACTTTTTACTTTCTTTAACATGTAACTCCCATTCAGGGTTTACCGCATCATTTAATTTAATAAAGATTTCTTTTCGAGTATACTGAAGTTTTGCATTTGGATCAAAAGGATCATCATTCCTAAATTGTACACCTGGATTCCCTTCTACTTTTGTTCCAATTTTCAAGATTCGAACCGCGGTCAATAAGCCTGACAAATCATTCATCTGCCTTAATTTTGTATGATGCTTTTCCATTGTTGCAGCGTCATGCTCGGGATCTTGCTCGTAAGCATACATTTCAGCTATCTGTATTTGTTTGGATATATGTTGCTGTTTATCTAACTTTTCTGAAAAGACACTAACCTTGGATTGATCCGTTTTCCCCATCGCATTTAACAAACGATTTATCTTCTGAGTCCCAATCTCACTTCTATCCATCCAAATAGTCAATTCTTCTGCCAGATTCATGTAGCCCCCATCAGAAATTTTCTCTGGGTCATTCTCCATTATCTTGTCTACATCTTCTAATTTTCCAGAAAGAATCGCTTGCAAGACTTGGGCATCTTCCTTTGTAGTGATTCTAGAAAGATAAACCATATTTGACTCTGTTAGAGTATTATTTTTTATAGCATCAATAATCGTCTGAACTGGTAATGTCGTTACAGTTCTTGCGTTCTGTGTAATCTTTGTCAAGGATTCAAAGGTAGTTGATACTCCTGAAACGCCTGAAGATAGGCTATCATGCGCAGATATAATTCCGCTATGCGTTTCCTTACGTGCTTTGATTTCATCCGCAATATAAGCGTCTGCTTTGGCATCAAAATCCCCCAAATTAGAGTCTCCATCACCCATTGCTTCAATTGCTTCATCAAACAAAGCTACCATTTCATCTTTAACGATACTAATCGTATTACGCTGAGATGTTCTAAGGGACTCTGTAAGTGTATTCATCGCATCTTCATCAGTATAGGCATGACTAGAAAAGCCCAGACCTTTAATATCTCCGGTGAATGTAAAGACATGCTGCCCATAAGTTCGTATCGCCTCTGGCGTCTGTGAAAAAACGGATTTCTGAATCCCATTCAATCTTTTAAAGAAAGCATTAATAGCAGCTGCTTTTTCCCCTTGTAGATTAGTATTAAACTCCCGCATTGTGTCACTTGCGACTTCTTCAAATTTTCCAGCAAATCGATGGATACTCGTCCCGTAATCTTCTAAACCTGAAATATTTTTTACTTTTACTGTCATATATCTCTCCTCTATGATGCTAGAGCTGCATTTAGTGCATTTCTTGCATTCCTTTCAACATTTTGAGCAGTCCATAAGTCCGACTCCAAATTCTGAATCTTCGTACTTAACAATGCGAGTATTTCTCTTTTCTTCTTTAAAATTATTTGCCTTAAAGAATTCAAATCTTCTTTTTCCTGATTTTTTTCGTCATCGTATTTCTCACCCAAGATATTTTCAGAGAGTGTAACAACATAGTCAATCTCAGTTGATTTCCTTTTCAATTTATTTTGAATATTTTTTAAATTTGAAATCTCACCACTTAATCGTGACACTTCTGCGGTTGCTTCATATAAAGCTTGAGATAAAACCACTATTTTTTCATAACTAGCCATAGCTATCCTCCTTTTCTATATCATTAATACTTTCATTCTACTTGCTAACCCATCGGAAACATAGTAGTGTTCTTGTTCTTCTAATTGTGGCTCACGGACAGGTCTGTTGGTCACTGTCAAAACTGATTGATCGCTTAACCGAAGTCCTACAACAGCCTGCTTATAAGCACGAGCAGTCTTTGAGACCACATCAATATGCTTGGTGATTAGTGGCGAACTCATTACAAGAGAACCATATCCAGCTCGTATTCCTTTATCTAGGACATAAGCCAATGAATCAAGTGCTTCTGAGTTTAATTCTACCACTAATTCGGTTAAATTGTAAACAACCACTGTTGCGACATGGTCTCGCTGTTTGCCTTCTAACCGTTCCTGAATCTTGAACTCCATCATATCTAAGCCTTTTAGATATTCCTCTGGACTTGCAAGAATCGTCACACCCTTCATTTCAGGTAAATTATGATACTTCGGTGCCAAGACGATGACTTTCTGTTTCCCTTTGGCAATGTGTTTCACCAAGGCCGTCATCTGCTCTTCTTTATCTGTTAGGTAGAGAAGATTGCCTTTAGCCAGATTCCAAGTAACGGGCTCAACTGTCTCCAAGTCAAGTCCTAATGGCACGAGGCCGTGTTCATAGGCAGTCTGCACACTTGCACGACCATAGAAGTCTGCCTCCGTCAACTCCTCCGGCACCATCGGAATGGCACTTGGGCGCTGTCCGGTCCAGGCTTCTTGGAGGGAAGCGACTGCTTGACGTAGGTTGTTGAGGACTTGGGTGTCATTGGCTCCATAAACTGGGAGTGCCAGCTGGATGACATCCACCTCTTCACGTTTCATGAGAGCACGTCCCTTGATATCTTCCATGGTCATTGCAAGTGGCGTAGAGCCCACAATGGCCCGCACTTCACCTGCCTCATTTTGTGGCAGGCTCAACTGGTGCTTGAAGTTGGAGTAGAGTTGAGCACGAAGGTTGGTCTGGCGACCGGCTGTCACCAAGAGGTGAACCCCGATGCTGAGGCCTTCACGAGAGATGCGCACCAAGAGCTTGAAGAGTTCCGCCTCATAGGCTTCTTCCTTAAAGGCCTCATAGCTATCTAAGAGGATGACAATGGCCGGTTCTTCCTGACCACTGGCCTGACGGTAGAGTTCCAAGGTCCCAACTCCATAGTCCGCAAGCAATTTCTTACGACGGTTGAGTTCTTTCTCCATGATTCGTACAAACTTAGAGATCTTCTCTGTTTGGTCCAGAAGCATGGTATCCGCCACCTGTGGAAGCTTGGACAATGGAGCCAAACCATTGGTACCAAAGTCCATCAAGTACAGGGTAAGGGCCTTGGGGCTGAATTTTCGAGCCAAGTCCATACCAGCAGTCTGAAGGAAGGTGGTCTTTCCTGTTCCCGGACTTCCGTAAAGGAGAATATGACCATCCTTGGAGAGATTGATAGAGACAGCTTCCTGCTTCTGAGCCTGCGGGATATCTGCCATTCCAAGTAGGACAGAGAGGGATTTCTCTTGAGCCCAGGCTACTGTCGGTTGCACTTCTTCCAGCTCCTCTAGCGCAATGCGCTCCTTAAGTGGTGGCAACCATGGCTGCGGTACTGGAGGAATCTCTTGTTCTTCACACAAGAGCTGGATATGGTGTACTATCGCATCCAACTCTGTCGGAACTTCCTTGATTTCATCCACATCTTCTAAGCCTGATAGGTCTTCATTCAAGATCTCATATTGGCCCAATTCATTGATCAGGTAGATGGTATGATCCTCGATCCCCATATCGTCCTTGTCCGGCTGGTAATCCGCGCCTGACCAGGCTGACTGGAAGAGCTCATAGACCTCATTGTTTCCGACTTGCAGATAGGCACGTCCCGTCTGAGTGATCTCAGCCGCATCCGGTGTATGAAGCATTTCATTGGAGTCCGAACGATCCGCCACCTTGAGTGCTATCTTGAAGCGAGAGTTGGACCAGATCTGGTCATCCACCACACCTGATGGCTTTTGAGTAGCTAGGATCAAGTGGACACCGAGGGACAGGGTATATTTTTTGTAAATAGCAGAGCGGATAAACAAGCGAAAAATATAGAATTTCCAAGGTACTAGAAGGAAAATGTTCTCGTTCTATTATACCATATGAATGATACCGTGATAAGATGTGAAAAACAGTAGAAAACCACTTGAAATGGATTCAAGTGGCGAATAGTTAAGGGAGTTCATTATAAATAGAGGCATCATAGATCTTCTGCTGGATTCGTTTCTTTTCTGTATACTTCTGTGGAGAGATTGTATACATCTCATTATCTTCAATAGATCCCGCTAAATCTGTATCCATATTTTTAAAAGCTTCCGCAATCTTATTCATAAAGCCATCTAATGAGTCTACCGTTTCTACTAAATTTTCCATACATGTTTTTGCGAGACCCGCACAAGACTCTAGACTACTTGTAACCGGCGCATCAATAATAGTCGACATCCCCTTTGAAATCTCATCTGTCGAAACCTTGATACTCGCCTTAATGCTTTGAATTCGCATTGGCTGAATTCGCTTAACTGACATTTTTCAACTCCTCCTTTGGTTTTAAGACACTGATAAACTCCTCATAAGAGTGAACAACATGGTCTTTCCCATCCTTGGTCACCTCTCCATAAACCGTCAGATTGTCAAACAAATCTCGGTCCTTAGGAATTAAGAGGCTAAAAATATCTGATAAAAGCTTAACATCTGTCTCGTTAGTTAAAAAATAGAGACTTCCTTTTTCTTTACTCATCAAGTCATAGGCTTTTGGGTATTTCTCCCTCAAGAGCCAATCTGAAGACTGTTCAATCACAGATTGTGAGAGATTAAGACAGGTAGTGTTATCTATAAAATCATCATTATAATAGTAATTTTTCAAACTTGTATAACGGTTAAATAAATATGTATACCTATTCTCAAGAGCAACCCCAAGTTCTTTAGGAACATCCTCTAGCTTACCTGTTTCCATATTAAAGAGGACTTCCTTACGGTCATGACCCCCAGTTTTTTGGAGAACTACCTTACGATACTCTTGACCATTGTATGTGACAAAATTAATATAAGTACTTGAAACTGGAAAGTATGACGAATCATAATCCGCAACAGCCTTTAAAAGGTCATACTCCTTACGAGGCAAATCATCCTGACTGGTATCATAAACCTGAATCTTCCAATACTCCCCCCAACTCAGATTCTTGACATCAAAGCGATTATCGTCCCATTTGTAAATTAAACGTTTACTGTCTGTCGAAAGGTAACGTTTCCCATAAATTGCACTGGTATACTCCAGTGGTTCTTCATTAGCTTCCTGCTCATTGCTATGATTGACATATTTCCAAGAAATGACCAACCCCTGTCTATTAGCTAGAAACTCATAAGAAGCTGGTTCTACCTCAGGAGTTCGCACTTTATAACGGTCATGTGTTAGGTAGCGATATAAGGGATAGGCTCCAAAAACCACAACAAGAAGGCTAAAAAGTCCCAGAATGATTAGTATTTTTTTCCTGTATTGTTTCATTGACTTCCTCCTGAATATTTGTTGTTTAGATAGAGCTGATATTTTTCATAGCCATGTTTGGCATTTTGGTCAGATGAAATCGGTAACTCCTCTAATACACTTTTATACGTTTCCAACTGGTCCGCAGTCATATTGACTAGTGAAAGATCGGTCTCCTCTCCCAAGAGATACTTGGTCATTTCTGAAGATATCTTACTATCTCCAGTAGCTTTTTTTTCTAGATTTACGTCATCAATTGCTTTTTGAATCATTTTTTGAGCGCTTTTATCACCATTAACTTTGAAATCCTTCGATGAGCGCGCATATTCAACATAAGGGACAAGCCCCTCATTATCCATCTCTTTCAAACGGAGAGCTGTATAAAAATTATGTGTTCTCATGCGAGAAATTGCGACTGAACCCTTCCCATCTTTCTGGAAAAGATAGGTATTCCCTCGATTTAAAAAGTCATCCACCATCGAGATACGTGTCTTTTTTTCTTCTGAGTCATATTTCTTTAACTGATCGACATACTTCAAATATTCTTGTATGGTTGCTGTTGGTAATTGAATACCCATATTGTATGTACCCGTCTTCGTAAAACCACTTTCAATAACATTTCCCTTAACCGTTATATCCTTATCAATCGCAGAAAAGAGCTCTTTACTAAATTCCTTAGAATCACTAGTAAGTAAGGAATCAATCATCGAGACGATAGGAACTGCTTCAGGTATGAAAGTACCAACCAGTGCATAAGTTACAGCTCTACCCATTGCAGCACGCATATCTTTATTCGCTTCTTCGCGAGATTTCTCAAGTTCACCGATCCGAGCCTGCTTCTCTGCCATATTATTTCCAATAGCGGTTGCATATTCTTCCATTTTGTAAACCTTGGTTTCTGTTGTATTACTAATACTCGTTGGATAGGAGTAGCCACCTGAATTCATTTCCAAGGTTGTTTTCTTTGTATCAACAGTATTCTTAAACGAAAATGTTGCATCCGATATATCTGAAATTGAAACTTTCGTTCTAGTTTCAGTGACATATAGCTTGTCACCAACTGCTAATTTTCCTTTTGATGTTTTTGTCCGTCCAATCTCCATCACATAAAGAGATTCCATCAAACTAACAAACTTATCCGTTAAAGCAAGATGCTTATTATATGCTGCCATCTGGTTACTCTGTAAAGTTCCATCTTTAGCATATTGAACTTCCATAACCTTTTCAAGAGCATCACCCAATCCAATCCCTGCTTTCTGAAATTTCAGCAAATACGGTTGGTTAGCAGAAAAATCATGATTCCCCATGGCATCCAGAAGATGATTGAGAGTTTCCTTATCCCCTGATTGAATCCACTCCATCATCTCCTGCGCACCAATACTGTAAAATCCTTCACTAAGATCCCCAGGTTTTTCGTTTAATATGTCTCCTGGCTGTTTATTCAATAATGCACCTAACGCACGACCATCTGCTTCTGTTTGAATACTATCTAAGTAATTAATTTTATTCTTAGTAAGACTACCATTTCTAATTCCTTCTAAAATACTAAAAGCTGGGATATTGCAAATCGCACTAGCATTTTTAATTTTAGTCTGTAAATTTTTTAGTTCTGCTTCTGCATCCGTAGTATCTTTTGATAAGGTATCATGTGCTTGTTGCAAGGCGTTATGAGTATCACGACGTGCTGTCGCTGCACTAGCTAAATCATCTCCCGCAGTTGTTTTTATAGTTGTTAAATCTTCTGATTCAATCCCTAGTTCAGTAGTAGCATCGTTTAATAGCGTTTGAAGATTATCAACTTTTGTTTTAATCTTCTCATATTGTTCAGACTCCACCCCATCTAATTTTTTATAGACAGAATCATTACCAGTTTGTTGAGTCCATGCTTCCTTTTGAAAACCGGCAGCTGTTGTAGTTTCTTCAAATGTTGATAAAGCCGTAGAAAAATGAGTAATAGTCGTAGGAAACTCGTGAAACACCTGCTTCTGTAAAGTATTTAATCGAGCAAAGAAAGCATTAATAGCCTCTCCTTGATCCTCTGAACCACCTGTTTTTCCTGCCTTCTCATTAAATTCACGCATCGTTTGTTTAGAAGCTGAGTCCACACTTTTTGAAAATTCCTGAACAGCCGAACTATAACGAGCTATTGCTGGTAAATCATGCACTTTTATAATATCACTCATACTTTACTCCTCCGTTGTTAGACTTTTTTGAAGTTCTAACCAAGTAATGCTACTGTCAAGCCCTGACTTCTCTGTCTCTAATTCAGAAATTTTCTGAATCAATTTGGCTATCACGTCATCACTCTTTGATGTAAGCTTTTGTTTTGCTGTTTTTAGTATTGTCTCTTCATTATTGGTTTCATTTAAATAAGGTGTACCTGCTAAATAATAGGTCGTTTCAATATGTTCATTGCTCGTCAGCACATATTCTATATCCGTTGAAAACCCTGTAAGTGCTTTTTTACATTCTTCCAATCGACTAATTTGGCTATTCAAATTAGTAATTTCTCCACGCTTAGCATCTATCTGAGCTTGTATTGCTGCTTTCCCCATATCTCCTCCTTATGTCATTAATACTTTCATTCTACTTGCTAACCCATCGGAAACATAGTAGTGTTCTTGTTCTTCTAACTGTGGTTCGCGAGCAGGTCTATTTGTGACAGTCAAAACTGATTGATCGCTTAAGCGAAGCCCTATAACAGCCTGCTTATAAGAACGAGCAGTTTTTGAGACCACATCAATGTGTTTAGTAATCAACGGCGAACTCATTACAAGAGAACCATATCCAGCTCGTATTCCTTTATCTAGGACATAAGCCAACGTATCAAGCGCTTCTGAGTCTAATTCTACCACTAATTCGGTTAAATTGTAAACAACCACCGTTGCAACATGGTCTCGCTGTTTGCCTTCTAATCGTTCCTGAATTCTCTTCTCTATACTTGCAATCCTCGCCTGATATTCCTCTGGACTTGCCAGAATCGTCACCCCTTCCATTTCAGGTAAGTTATGATACTTCGGTGCCAAGACGATAACTTTCTGTTTCCCTTTGGCAATGTGTTTCACCAAGGCCGTCATCTGTTCTTCTTTATCTGTTAAGTAAAGGAGATTTCCCTTAGCCAGATTCCAAGTAACAGGTTCAACTGTCTCCAAGTCAAGTCCTAATGGCACGAGGCCGTCTTCATAGGCAGTCTGCACGCTTGCTCGACTATAGAAGTCTTTCTCCGTCAACTCCTCTGGCACCATCGGGATGGCGCTTGGGCGCTGTCCGGTCCAGGCTTCTTGGAGTGAAGCCACTTCCTGACGTAGGTTGTTGAGGACTTGGGTGTCATTGGCTCCATAAACTGGGAGTGCCAGCTGGATGACATCCACCTCTTCACGTTTCATGAGAGCACGTCCCTTGATATCTTCCATGGTCATTGCAAGTGGCGTAGAGCCCACAATGGCCCGCACTTCACCTGCCTCATTTTGTGGCAGGCTCAACTGGTGCTTGAAGTTGGAGTAGAGTTGAGCACGAAGGTTGGTCTGACGACCGGCTGTCACCAAGAGGTGAACCCCGATGCTGAGGCCTTCACGAGAGATGCGCACCAAGAGCTTGAAGAGTTCCGCCTCATAGGCTTCTTCCTTAAAGGCCTCATAGCTATCTAAGAGGATGACAATGGCCGGTTCTTCCTGACCACTGGCCTGACGGTAGAGGTCTAAAGTCCCAACACCATAGTCCGCAAGGAGTTTCTTACGACGGTTGAGTTCTCTCTCCATGATTCGTACAAATTTAGAGATCTTCTCCGTTTGGTCCAGAAGCATGGTATCCGCTACCTGTGGAAGCTTGGACAATGGAGCCAAACCATTGGTACCAAAGTCCATCAAGTACAGGGTAAGGGCCTTGGGGCTGAATTTTCGAGCCAAGTCCATACCAGCAGTCTGAAGGAAGGTGGTCTTTCCTGTTCCCGGACTTCCGTAAAGGAGAATATGACCATCCTTGGAGAGATTGATAGAGACAGCTTCCTGCTTCTGGGCCTGCGGGATATCCGCCATCCCCAAGAGGACAGAGAGTGGTTTCTCTTGCCCCCAGGCTACTGCTGGTTGCACTTCTTCCAGCTCCTCTAGCGTGATTCGCTCTTTGAGCGGTGGCAACCATGGCTGTGGTACTGGAGGAATTTCTTGTTCCTCACACAAGAGCTGGATATGGTGCACTATCGCATCCAACTCTGTTGGAACTTCCTTGATCTCATCCACATCTTCTAAGCCTGATAGATCTTCATTCAAGATCTCATATTGCCCCAATTCATTGATCAGGTAGATGGTATGGTCCTCGATCCCCATATCGTCCTTGTCCGGCTGGTAATCCGCGCCTGACCAGGCAGACTGGAAGAGCTCATAGACTTCATTGTTTCCGACTTGCAGATAGGCACGTCCTGTCTGAGTAATCTCGGCCGCGTCCGGTGTATGAAGCATTTCATTGGAGTCCGAACGATCCGCCACCTTAAGGGCGATCTTGAAGCGAGAGTTAGACCAGATCTGGTCATCCACCACACCAGATGGCTTCTGAGTAGCTAGGATCAAGTGAACCCCAAGGGAACGCCCGACACGCGCGATAGATACCAGCTCCTTGATAAAGTCGGGCTGGTTGACCTTGAGCTCTGCGAACTCATCTGAGATGAGGAAGAGATGAGGGA
>CALHBZ010000100.1 GCA_937930605.1 Streptococcus oralis | reverse complement strand
GCCTCAGATTGGGGCGAGCAGGATTTTATGCTATACTAGAAGTAGGAAATCAGAGCAGTAGAACTGTATTGATGACACTCTCAGCGAGAGAAAGTCTTTATGATGGAGGTGATCCAATGGCGAGTCTTTTGGTGGAATTGTATGATCGGCATGTATTGGAAAAGAATGTCTACCAAGCCTTTGTCAGTGATTGTGACGAGATTCTCTTCCTTTCTTTGACGAAAATAAGCAATGAAGAGAAGCTCTCTCTCCGTCAGTTTATCATGGAAGAGGTACCTCATATCCAACGAGTGACCTTTCGTCAGTTATCCTTAGAACAACTAGCAAACCAGTTAGATTATTGTCTAGCAGGCTATGACCAGGTTCTTCTTGATGTTTTTGGTGGGGATTCGCTACTAGCCTTATCTCTCTATCAATACGGCTTGGATCGCCACCTCCCCATCGTTGCCATGGATGTCGAGCGGGGAAAACAATACAAGTGGGTAGCCGGTCAGCTGGAAAAAGAAGATTTGGACATTCCAACCCTAAGCATCCAACAGCTGATAGCCTTGCGTGGTGGAAAAATCCTCAAATCCAAACGCCCTATCCACTCAGTTGAGCAAATTGCTGCCATCAAAAAATTAGCCAGCTCAGCTATTGCCAATCCTGCCCACTGGTATCAAGTGACCCAATTTTTCTCTCTAGCTAAGACCAATGACCTTCATGCTGAGACCGAAAAGATCCTGGAAAACAACGGCAAGTATTATCACTATCCAGAATCCCTTATCCCCTTACTAGTGGAAGCGGGAATGCTTTGTATGGAAAGCGAAGACAAGAAACGAGTAGCTTACAGTTTTCCAAGTCAAGAAGCTCAAGTTTTTTGCCGCAACAAGGGGCATATTTTAGAGGTATATCTCTATCTCTTGGCGCTTGAATCTCAGCTGTTTGATGAATGCATGATAGGTGGTGAAATTGATTGGAATGGTATCTTTCCAGAGGCAGACAATGTTCAAAATGAGATTGATGTCATTCTGAGAAAGGGGCGCTCGATTACCTTTATCTCTTGCAAGATGACAGATTTATCAGTTGAAGCCATCAATGAGCTAGAAGTCTATGCCAATCATTTTGCTGGGGAGAGTTGCCTCAAGTTGATTGTCTGTACAGGGAAAATCAATCCTGTTTATGCCAATCGTTGCCAGGAATATGGAGTGCTCGTCATTAGAAGCGAGCAGATTCCCAATCTCATACCCATGCTAAAAAAATATTCTAAGAGACAAAAAAGATAAGAAATAATATTATGAAAGGCTGGAATTCCAGTCTTTTTTGCTTCTTTTTCGAATAAATGAGAAAAGGAGGTAGACCATGTTTGTAGCCAGAGATGCCAAAGGAAATTTGGTGAATGCCCTCGAAAAAGACGTAACAAAGCAGCCCTACACTTGTCCAGCCTGTGGGGGCGGACTACGATTACGCCAAGGACCGAGTATTCGAACGCACTTTGCCCATGAAAGGTTAAGAGATTGTATTGCCATTTTTGAAAATGAAAGTTCAGAACACTTGGGCAACAAAGAGGCTCTCTATCACTGGGCCAAGAAGGACAATCAGGTCGCCTTAGAATACAGTCTGCCCGAGATTCAGCAGATAGCAGATGTTCTCGTCAATGAGAAACTAGCTCTGGAGGTTCAGTGTAGCCCCTTGTCTCAAAAGCTTTTAGGCGATAGAAGTCAAGGATACCGCAGCCAGGGCTATCAGGTTATCTGGCTACTGGGAGAAAAACTCTGGTTAAAAGAGAGACTTACACAATTGCAAAGGGGATTCCTCTATTTTAGTCAAAATATGGGTTTCTTTGTTTGGGAACTGGATCTCAAAAGGAAAATTTTGAGACTGAAATATCTTCTGCATCAGGACCTACGTGGCAAGCTTCATTTTCAGGTCAAGGAATTTCCCTATGGTCAAGGAAATCTCTTGGAAATTCTACGATTTCCTTATCAAAAACAAAAACTGCCTCGTTTTGCTGTTGTGCAAGATTCAACTATCTGTCACTACATTCGCCAGCAGTTGTACTATCAAACGCCCTACTGGATGAAGAAGCAGGAGGAAGCTTATCATCAAGGAGACAATCTATTAAACCATCAACTAGATGACTGGTATCCCCAGGTCAGACCGATAGAATCGGGTGATTTTTTGCAGATTGAAACGGATTTGACTAGCTATTATAGAAATTTTCAGGCTTACTATCAAAAAAATCCGAAAAATAATCGCCAAAAGCTCTATCCACCAGCCTTTTATCACTTATATTTCTCAAAAAATGTGGTAAAATAGAAAGGATGGAGGAATCTTATGGTATTACAACGACATGAAATAAATGAAAAAGATACATGGGATCTTTCAACAATCTACCCAACAGACCAGGCTTGGGAAGAAGCCTTGAAAGATTTAACTGAAAAAGTACAAACAGCATCCCAGTATGAGGGACATCTCTTGGACAGCGCAGACAGTTTGCTTGAGATCACAGAATTCTCACTCGACTTGGAACGCCAAGTTGAAAAGCTTTATGTCTATGCGCATATGAAAAATGACCAAGACACTCGTGAAGCCAAGTATCAAGAGTACTATGCCAAGGCAATGACCCTATACAGTCAGTTAGAACAAGCCTTTTCATTCTATGAACCTGAGTTTATGGAGATTAGCGAAGAGCAGTATGCGGCCTTCCTAGAAGCTCAACCAAAACTCCAAGTTTACAAACACTTTTTTGACAAGCTCTTGCAAAAGAAAGACCATGTTCTTTCGCAACGTGAGGAAGAATTGCTTGCTGGAGCAGGAGAAATCTTTGGCGCTGCTAGTGAAACTTTCGCTATTTTGGACAATGCGGATATTAGCTTCCCATACGTGCTTGATGACGAAGGCAAGGAAGTGCAACTTTCACACGGTACTTACATCCGTTTGATGGAGTCTAAAAACCGTGAAGTGCGTCGTGGTGCCTATGAAGCCCTTTATGCGACTTACGAGCAATTCCAACACACTTATGCTAAGACCTTGCAGACAAATGTTAAGGTACAAAACTACCGAGCAAAAGTTCGCAACTATAAGAGTGCTCGCCATGCAGCCCTCGCAGCAAACTTTGTTCCAGAAAGTGTCTATGACAATCTAGTAGCAGCAGTTCGCAAGCATTTGCCACTCTTGCATCGTTACCTAGAACTTCGTTCTAAAATCTTGGGTATTTCCGACCTCAAGATGTATGATGTCTACACACCGCTTTCGTCAGTAGATTATAGCTTTACCTACGAAGAAGCCTTGAAAAAGGCAGAAGAAGCTTTGGCAGTTTTAGGTGACGACTACTTGAGCCGTGTTAAACGTGCCTTCAGTGAGCGTTGGATTGATGTCTATGAAAACCAAGGCAAGCGTTCTGGTGCCTACTCTGGTGGTTCTTACGATACCAATGCCTTTATGCTTCTCAACTGGCAGGACAATCTAGATAATCTCTTTACCCTTGTCCATGAAACAGGTCACAGTATGCACTCCAGCTATACTCGTGAAACCCAGCCTTATGTTTACGGGGATTACTCTATCTTCTTGGCGGAGATTGCCTCAACCACAAACGAAAATATCTTGACAGAGAAATTGTTGGAAGAAGTTGAAGACGACGCAACGCGCTTTGCCATTCTCAATAACTTCCTAGATGGTTTCCGTGGAACAGTCTTCCGTCAAACTCAATTCGCTGAGTTTGAACATGCTATCCACCAAGCAGACCAAAATGGAGAAGTCTTGACAAGTGATTTCCTGAATAAACTCTATGCTGACTTGAACCAAGAGTACTATGGACTTAGCAAAGAAGACAATCCTGAAATTCAGTACGAATGGGCACGTATTCCACACTTCTACTATAACTACTATGTATACCAGTATTCGACTGGTTTTGCAGCGGCTTCAGCCTTGGCTGAGAAGATTGTCCATGGTAGTCAGGAAGACCGTGACCGTTATATCGACTACCTCAAGGCAGGTAAGTCAGACTATCCACTCAATGTCATGAGAAAAGCGGGAGTGGATATGGAGAAGGAAGACTATCTCAACGACGCCTTTGCAGTCTTTGAACGCCGCTTGAATGAGTTTGAAGCCCTTGTTGAAAAATTAGGATTGGCTTAAGATGGTAGAGTCTTATAGTAAAAACGCCAATCACAATATGCGTCGTCCCGTCGTCAAGGAAGAAATCGTAGAACTCATGCGCCAGCGTCAAAAGCAGGTGACAGGTTCCTTGAAAGAATTGGAAACCTTCGCTCGTAAGGAAAATATTCCCATTATTCCTCATGAAACAGTCGCATATTTCCGTTTTCTCATGGAAAGTCTGCAGCCCAAGAACATTTTGGAAATTGGAACGGCAATTGGCTTTTCAGCCCTCCTGATGGCAGAACATGCGCCAAATGCTAAGATTACAACCATTGACCGAAATCCTGAGATGATCGGCTTTGCCAAGGAAAACTTTGCCCAGTTTGACAGTCGCAAGCAAATCACCCTCCTAGAGGGAGATGCAGTCGATGTCTTGTCAACCTTGACTGAAACTTATGATTTTGTCTTTATGGATTCGGCTAAGTCCAAGTACATCGTCTTTCTACCAGAAATCCTCAAGCATTTGGAAGTTGGTGGAGTAGTAGTTTTGGATGATATTTTCCAAGGAGGCGATGTTGCCAAGGATATCATGGAAGTCCGCCGGGGTCAACGCACCATTTACCGTGGTTTACAAAGACTGTTCGACGCAACGTTAGACAATCCAGATTTAACGGCGACTTTAGTTCCACTTGGGGACGGCATTCTCATGCTACGAAAGAATGTGGAAAATGTAACTTTACCAGAAATGGAATAAATTAAAAAATAGTACAATCCTCCTGTATCAAGTAATAGGAGGATTTTTATGTCTCAAAACATCATCAATATTGGCTATGCACGCGTTTCAACCCACAAGCAAGATTTGGGCTTAGAGGTGCAAATCGAGGGTCTTAAGCACTGCGACCAGCTCTTTATCGAACGTGAATCTGGTTCCAACAATGCACGTCCAGAACTCGAAAAGGCCTTAAAATTGGCTCAAACGCTTTCGAAAAAAGGAACGCAAGTCACTTTCACCATCTACAAGCTTGATAGGCTTACGCGCTCCATGTTTAAATTGCTAGAACTGATTGAACAATTTAATGATTCTGATATTCAGCTAGTTAGTTTGCATGAAAAATTGGAAACTGACTCGCTCATTGGTAGGTTACTTTGTGTCATTTTAGGTTTTGTGGCAGAAAGTGAACTGGAAAATTTGCGATTTCGTACCCGTGAAGGACTTCGTAAAGCCAAGGAAAAAGGCGTCAAACTAGGCGCTAAGCGAATTTCTAAAGAGAAGGAGGAGAGAATTATTGAGCAGTATTTGGCAGGGGGAACAAGCATCAGAACAATAGCAAAAACAGAACGAATTTCGACCTCAACCATCTATAAAGTCTTGGAACGAAACAAGGTTGCCAACAATCGCAAAAAAGTTTCGCAAAATTCTTGCTAAAAACCAGACAAAATGTTACAATGAAGGCGTAAATATGTTTCGATTAACTACCGTTAAACGATACACTTAAAAAACAAAAAAAATACAAATCTAACACAGGCTCAAAACCTTGTTAAATTCGTATTTTCTGAAATATTCATATTGTTATTTTGAATGTTTCGCTAAACGGTCCTTAGGCGATACACCAAGACTCTTGTTGCTCAAGCGCTTGAGGTGTATTTTCGAAATACTAAAATCAAAAAAATTAGGATTTTGTAGTATTTGCCCACCTAAAAAGTAATACTACATTCCTAAGGAGGAAATTATGAAAACGAATAAAGTGACCAAACTTGGTATTTCTTTGCTTTCCGTTGCAGCTCTTGGTGTTGTTGCGCCAGCTTTGATTGATACACCTATTTTTGGGTCTGCTGTCGTAAAGGCTGAAGAACAAGAGCCAATCAAATACCGTATCTCTTATTATGATGCAGAGACAGGAGAAGAAATTGCTCCTGAAATGACGGGCACTATAAGCCCTGGGGAGACCATCAATATCCATAGAAATATTGATGGTTATGAAGTAACTTCAAGATATAGCTTCATGCAAAACTACTATATAACCTATGAGATAGCGAGTGTGTATTTCCACGGCGATCCAGATGGTTATCGTGGTTTCTATTTAGACTATAAGAAGTTAGATGCGGATGTCAAGCCTTCAGAAACTCCGAAACCAGAAGTTAAGCCGGAAACTAACCCTTCAGAAACTCCAAAACCAGAAGTTAAGCCGGAAACTAAACCTTCAGAAACTCCGAAACCAGAAGTAAAACCGGAAACTAAGCCTTCAGAAACTCCGAAACCAGAAGTAAAACCGGAAACCAACCCTTCAGAGACTCCGAAACCAGAAGTGACACCAGAGACTAAACCATCTGAAACTCCAAAACCAGAAGTTAAGCCGGAAACCAAACCATCTGAAACTCCGAAACCAGAAGTAAAACCGGAAACTAACCCTTCAGAGACGCCAAAACCAGAAGTAAAACCGGAAACCAACCCTTCAGAGACACCAAAACCAGAAGTTAAGCCAGAAACTAAACCATCTGAAACTCCGAAACCAGAAGTAAAACCGGAAACTAAACCTTCAGAGGCTTCAAAACCAGAAGTAAAACCAGAAACTAAACCTTCAGAGACTTCAAAACCAGAGGTTAAGCCGGAAACTAAACCTTCAGAGACACCAAAACCAGAAGTGAAACCGGAAACTAAACCTTCTGATACACCAAAACCAGAAGTAAAACCGGAAACCAACCCTTCAGAGACACCAAAACCAGAAGTAAAACCGGAAACTAAACCTTCTGATACACCAAAACCAGGAGTTAAGCCGGAAACCAAACCACAAACTAATTCGAATACTGCTCCACAAGCTCCTGTCAAACCTGTTGGGCAAGATTCAAACACTAAAGCTGACAAACCTGTTTCGAAACCAGAAACTACAGCCCTACCAAACACTGGCGAACAAAATTCAATTCTTGGATTTGCAGGCTTTCTCCTTGCAAGTCTTGGTCTAGCAGGCTTGACTTACAAAGGACGTCACTAAAAAATAATACAAGACAAACAAAGAACTTGAACCGTTGTTCAGGTTCTTTTTGGAATGAAAAAAATTGAATCGTTAAAAATTTAAAAGCTACTATTTTTAGTCTTATTTAAGTTATCTGCTATAAAATATGGTATAATGATTGAGTTGGTCTAGAGAAAATTTTGACCGTTTTTAGAAAAAGGAGTAAACATGAAGAAAAAACTATTGGCAGGAGCCATTACCTTATTATCTGTAGCGACTTTGGCTGCTTGTTCAAAAAGTTCTGAAGGAGCTGACCTCATCAGCATGAAGGGTGATGTTATCACTGAACACCAATTTTATGAACAAGCCAAAAACAATCCAACTGCACAACAAGTCTTGCTCAATATGACGATAGAAAAAGTATTTGAAAAGCAATATGGGTCTGAAGTGACTGAGCAAGAAGTAGATGACGCTGTTGCCGAAGAGCAGAAGAAATACGGTGACAGTTATCAAAATGTTCTCTCACGTGCGGGGATGACTCCTGAGACTCGTAAAGCTCAAATTCGCACCAGCAAATTAGTTGAATTGGCAGTTAAGAAAGCAGCAGAAAATGAATTGACTGACGAAGCTTACCAAAAGGCTTTCGAAGCATACACACCAGATGTAACAGCACAAATCATCCGTATGGATAATGAAGACAAGGCAAAAGAAGTTCTCGAAAAGGCAAAAGCCGAAGGAGCTGACTTTGCCCAGTTGGCAAAAGACAACTCTAATGATGACAAGACAAAAGAAAATGGTGGCGAAATTACTTTTGACTCGGCATCTACAGAACTTCCTGAACAAGTCAAGAAGGCTGCCTTTGCTTTGGATGTGAATGGTATCTCTGATGTGATTAGAGCAACTGGCACCCAAGCTTATAGTAGCCAATTCTACATCATCAAAGTAATCAAGAAAACAGAAAAATCATCAAATCTAGATGATTACAAAGAAAAATTAAAAACCGTCATTTTGACACAGAAACAAAACGATGCTTCCTTCGTTCAGAGTGTCATCGGAAAAGAATTCCAAGCAGCAAATATTAAAATAAAAGACCCTGCTTTCCAGAGTATTTTTGCTCAATATATTGGAAGTGGAGACTCAAGCTCAAGTTCAAGCAGCAGCTCATCAGCAGAATAAAAAAGAAAAATACAAACTTTGTCTTGAAGTTTGTATTTTTTTCTAATCAATTTAGTCCAAAGAGCAAAATTCGAAGGATTAAAGGATAAGAGTTTTTTTCTTTCTGAAAAAATGGTATAATAGCAATCAAAACTAGAAAATAAA
>CALHBZ010000099.1 GCA_937930605.1 Streptococcus oralis | reverse complement strand
TTCAGTTTACAATCATTTCAGCCATTACGATTGGGATTCCATCCTTCTTCCTAACCTTTGAGTCCAATAATGAAAAGGTCAGCACACATTTTATGAGAGATATCCTGACTAATGCTGTGATTGGTGGTGGCATTCTGGTTGCTAGTGTTCTCCTGACTAACTTCTTTATCACTGTCCCAGGTCAGGTTAAATTTATTTGCTTCATCCTTGCTTTGGTCAATGGCCTGTGTCTCGTTGCCAAGGTCAGCCTGCCTTTTAATCGATACAAGATGCTCTTACTCGTTTTTTTGAGCCTTGCAGCCCTAGTAGGTGTGCTTGCCAATACCTTTATCCTGCAAGGAGCATTTGTGCCTTTAGAAGCCAATCAGATGCTCTATGTTGCCATCCTAACAGTAATAATTGGGGGCCTGCATTATCTGACTAGGAGAAAAAGTTGATACACAAAAAGAGTTGGGTCGAATCTCCCTTATTTCACATGTTTGGATAGACATTTTTAAGTTTTGGGAGCACTTAGAATTTAGAGTAAGTACTTGATTTTAAAGCGAGAAACTAGTTAATTGAAAGAATTTGTTTTAAAAACACTATTTTGATGAAATTGTTTTGACAGATAGTCTACAAGCCTTTATAATAGTATTATCATTAAAATTAGGGAGAAAATATTTATGCCAAACAATGAAAACGCTAAAGGTACGTTTCGTAAATTTTTAGATGGTTTTAAGCGTCTCATAAAAAGAGGAAATAAAGAAGAGTTGTCTACTGCAAGAGAAACTGAGGGCGAGGAGACAGGAGTAGCAGGAGGAAGTCTATCTCCCGAAGAAAGTGAAACTTTTCTTATTGATAAGGCTTTAGAGTCTATTCAGTACTACGATCGTTTGGATGTGATGAATATAGGTGAGGAAAGCAGTTCCGAAGAATCTCCATTGCCAGAAAGTGACTCTAGTCTTTCTCAAGAAAAAGAACTAGCTAAGAGTCAAACAGTTAGTGCATCGCATTCTTTGGAAACTAGTCTCTCTAAAACTACAGATTCTCGAAAAACAAAAGGCTTGAAGAGTACAGCAGACTCCATTTCACTATCATTAAGTCTAGAAAACAAAAAAACATCAAGTAGTTTATCTGTTCTTGAGTCAGCCTCAGCCAGCCGTTCAGCGGAGCAATCACTGAGCGCTGAGGCTGCAATCTCTCTAAGTGTTTCTATCTCAGAATCCGACTCAACCCGTCTTTCTCGAGTAGAGTCACAGACTTTATCTCGTGAGTCCTCTCTCAGCCTTTCGGCCTCAGAGTCCGTCTCAGATAGCCGTTCAGCGGAGCAATCACTGAGCGCCGAGGCTGCAATCTCTCTAAGTGTTTCTATCTCAGAATCCGACTCAACCCGTCTTTCTCGAGTAGAGTCACAGACTTCATCTCGCGAGTCCTCTCTCAGCCTTTCGGTTTCAGAGTCCGTCTCAGTCAGTCATTCAGCGGAGCAATCACTGAGCGCCGAGGCTGTAAGCTCTCTAAGTGATTCTGTTTCAGTATCTGGCTCAACCCATCTTTCTCAAGTAGAGTCACAGATTTCCTCTGTTGAAGATTCTCTTAGCCTTGCTATTTCAGAGTTCGAATCACAGAGTGCCTATCTTGAACAATCTCTAAGTCAGTATGGTTCTCACTTGCTTAGCCTTTCAGTCTCAGCTTCGCACAGTGTTTATGCAGAAGAGTCTCTGAGTCAAGCAGCTTCCCTGTCTCATAGTCTGTCGGTTTCAGAGTCAGTTTCAGCTAGCCTTTCTGTTTCAGCTTCTACTTCTTACAGTATTTATGTAGAAGAGTCTTTGAGCCAAGCAGCTTCACAATCTCATAGTCTGTCGGTTTCGGAGTCAGAATCTTATAGTGCTTCCATTTCAGTCTCAGCTTCTCACAGTGTTTATGTAGAAGAGTCTTTGAGCCAAGCAGCTTCCCTGTCTCATAGTCTATCGGTTTCAGAGTCCGTCTCAGCAAGCCTTTCAGTTTCAGCCTCAGCTTCTGCCTCGCACAGTCTCTACGTAGAAGAGTCTCTGAGTCAAGCAGCTTCCCTGTCTCATAGTCTGTCGGTTTCAGAGTCCGTCTCAGCAAGCCTTTCTGTTTCAGTCTCAGCTTCTCACAGTGTTTATGTAGAAGAGTCTTTGAGCCAAGCAGCTTCACAATCTCATAGTCTGTCGGTTTCAGAGTCAGTTTCAGCAAGCCTTTCTGTTTCAGCTTCTACTTCTCACAGTGTATATGTAGAAGAGTCTTTGAGCCAAGCAGCTTCAGAGTCCCACAGTCTATCCGTCTCAGAGTTAGTTTCATCAAGCCTTTCTGTCTCAGCCTCTACTTCTCACAGTGTATATGTAGAAGAGTCTTTGAACCAAGTAGCTTCAGAGTCCCACAGTCTGTCGGTTTCGGAGTCGGAATCTTCTAGCGCTTCCATTTCAGTCTCAGCTTCGTACAGTGTATATGTAGAAGAGTCTTTGAGCCAAGCAGCTTCACAATCTCATAGTCTGTCGGTTTCAGAGTCAGTTTCAGCAAGCCTTTCTGTTTCAGCCTCGCACAGTCTCTACGTAGAAGAGTCTTTGAGTCAAGTGGCTTCACAATCTCATAGTCTGTCGGCTTCAGAGTCAGTTTCAGCAAGCCTTTCTGTTTCAGCCTCTACTTCTCACAGTGTACATGTAGAAGAGTCTTTGAGTCAAGCAGCTTCCCTGTCTCATAGTCTGTCGGTTTCAGAGTCAGTTTCAGCAAGCCTTTCAGTCTCAGCTTCGCACAGTGTATATGTAGAAGAGTCTCTAAGTCAAGAGGTATCCTTATCACATAGTTTCTCTGTATTGGAGTCGGTGTCTCACAGTCTGTCATTTGAACACTCCCTTAGTCTATCTGCTTCTGAATCGTCTTCTCAAAGTTTAGTAATAACAGAATCTCTCAGCGCTAGCCAAGCAGTTTCAAGTGATTTAGTGGCTTCAGAGTCAGCAACTGACAAAATGACTGTTGACTTTAGTAGCACTACACAAGACTTATCAAAATTAACATTGATAAACAAAAGAAACAAGTAGACGCTGAAGAGATAGACTTCGGTCTATATCCGAATGAGGAGATTGTACATGAATCCGTATCATTCATCCTTTCGTTTTATTTGAAAGGAGATGCTCTTATTTTCTATCGAAACCTTGGGGAAGACCAGACTGGTCTTCCTCTTTTTGATAGTCTAGGAGGTAGGCTTACAAATGATATGCTTGTTAAAGTTACGAAAATACGAGGGAATTTCAGAAAGTTGAGAGAATGTAGTATCTGAACAGAGTTGATTGAACGGTTGAATCTTTATCGTAACTATTTAACTAGAAAGCTAGAACAACTAGCTTAATGACTTGCTTTTTCAGATTTTTGTCAGTTGAGCGTTAAAATAGGACATTTGAGAAGAGGGGAGGGATTTTATCTTTCTTGCAGAGTATAATTATGTATACGAAGGGGGTACTGAAAATGATGAAATCAATTCGCATCTTATTGTTACTGGCTTTGCTTCAGATTAGTCTGAGTAGCTGCTTGCTGTGGAAGGGAACCATCTTAACCTTAAAGCAGTCAAGCGCTTATTTTCTAGTGTTTATCGTATTGGCATCAGGTCTGTGTGCGGGCATGAATTTCTTTTATACTCGAGATCAGGATGTTCATAGCATTATAAACAGTCAGAAAAAAGTGAAACTATTTTATAGTACCTTGTTGGTCTTAAACCTAGTAGGTGTCTGTCTGGTATTGTCAGAGACTATTTTAACACGGACAGCTTTTCAGCAAGAGTTAGTAGACCTTTTCTTGCCTTCCTTCTTTTTCTTGTTTGGCATTGATTTACTTGTCTTTTTACCGCTTGAAAAATACAGCCGAGAATTGGGAAGCACTCTCAATAAGAAAAAAACAGTTGTCCTGACAGTTCTGGCAACCTTGCTGTTCTTGAGAAATCCAATGACAGTTTTATCCATTGTTTTTATGTCGGTTTGGGATTCATTTTTGCTCGGTTTTTATTTCCCAAATCTATGAGAAGAGAATTTTCCTTTTACGGTCATGTAATCCGAGATATTTTACTTGTTAGCGCCGTGTGTATATTCTTTTAAAAACACTTTTCGACCAATAAAAATCTCTTATTTTACCAAAGTTGTTATAGTAAGTTTGTAAAGAAAATTTACATAAAAGAAAACTTTTTGGTATAATAGTAGCATGTACACAAAAAATGAAGAAGAGCTGATCAATCTGGGAGAACGCCTAGGGACATTGCTCCAAAAAAACGATGTTTTGATCCTGTCTGGAGAACTGGGTGCTGGTAAAACAACCTTTACCAAGGGTCTTGCCAAGGGCTTGGGTATTCGTCAGATGATCAAAAGTCCAACTTACACTATCGTGAGAGAGTATGAGGGTCGCCTTCCGCTCTACCACTTGGATGTCTATCGAATTGAGGGGGATGCTGATTCGATAGACTTGGATGAGTTTCTCTTTGGTGGTGGTGTGACCGTTATCGAGTGGGGACATCTTTTGGGCGAGGATTTACCAGATTCCTACTTGGAGTTGGAACTCCTGAAAGAGACTGAAGGTCGTCGCCTCCATTTTTCCGCTCAAGGTCCTCGTGCTGAACAATTGATTAAGGAGCTTCAAAATGGAGTATGAACTTTGTATTCGTGAGGCTGAAGCTCAGGATGCAGCTGCTTTGGTTGCATTTTTGGATTTAGTTGGACAGGAGACAGATTTCACCAGTCTGGATGAAAATGGTATCCTGATGACAGAATCTGAAATGGCACTTTTTATTGAAAAGCAAGCGACTTCAGATAACCAAATCACTCTCCTAGCCCTCCTGAATGGTGAAATTGCAGGTGTTTTGAACATCACGGCAGAGCAACGTATACGGATTCGTCACATCGGGGATATCTTTTTGGTCATCCAAAGGAAGTTTTGGAATCATGGCTTGGGAAGCATACTCCTTGAAGAGGGAATTGAGTGGGCTACAACCAGTGGAGTTCTGCGTCGTTTGCAGCTCAGTGTACAAAAGCGCAACGAGGCAGCTATCCACCTTTATTCAAAATTTGGATTTGTTACAGAAGGCTTACAAGAAAGAGGAGCCTATTTAAAAGAAGGGATATTTTTAGACGTTTACCTGATGGGTAGACTGATAGATAAATGATAAGATGGTAAAAAAAATAATCGGAATGCTATTAGCTTTTCTGGCAGTAACAGCTTTAGGTGTGGGTGCTTATGCCTATACTATTTATTATCAAGGAACTGAAACCTTAAGTAAAAAAACTTATAAGAAAATTGGTGAAGAAACCAACGTTATCGAGGCAACGGAGCCTTTAACCATTCTCTTGATGGGGGTGGATACGGGAAACGAGGAACGTCTGGATCCTTGGGTAGGAAACAGCGACTCCATGATTCTCTTGACAGTCAATCCAAAAACTAAGAAAACAACCATGATGAGCTTAGAGCGTGATATTTTGACCAAGATTGAAACAGGAAATGGCCAAGTTCAGGAGGCAAAACTCAATGCGGCTTATGCAAATGGTGGTGCAGAGTTGGCTATTTCAACCATTCAAAAAATGATGAATATCCATATCGATCGTTATGTCATGGTTAATATGAAGGGATTGCAACAGCTAGTTGATGCAGTTGGGGGTATCACAGTAAATAACACACTTGGTTTCCCAATTTCGATTACTGACCAAGAGGAGTTTAATAAAATCTCAATCGGAGTCGGTGAGCAAACCTTGAATGGTGAGGAGGCTCTGGTTTATTCACGGATGCGTTATCAGGATCCTGAAGGGGATTATGGTCGTCAAAAACGTCAACGTGAAGTGATTCAAAAAATCGTAGAAAAAGTCTTGAGTTTGAATAGTATCAGTCATTATCAGGCAATCCTAAAAGCGCTTAGTGAAAATATGCAGACTAATATAGACCTTTCAGCGAAAAGTGTGCCTCAATTACTTGGTTATCAAGATTCTTTTAAAAATATTGAGACACTTCAACTTCGTGGTGAAGGTGAAGAATTGCAGGGTATCTCTTATCAAATCGTAACGACAGAGCATATGCTGGAAATGCAAAATCTCTTGCGTCGCTCCCTAGGGAGAGAAGATGTGACAGAGTTGAAGACCAACGCTGTTCTGTATGAGAGTCTTTATGGTCGAACAGCGCCTTCAACAAATGCTTCGGGCGAAGAATCTGAATAAAATGAAGAATCAAATCGTGGGAAACTTCCTGCGATTTTTTCAAAAAGAATCCGAATAGATAGGTAGGAGGAAAGATGAAAGCAGAAATTATTGCTGTAGGAACAGAAATTTTGACAGGGCAGATTGTCAATACCAATGCCCAGTTCTTATCAGAAAAGCTAGCAGAAATTGGAGTAGATGTCTACTTCCAAACAGCTGTCGGAGATAATGAAGCGCGTCTCATGTCTTTGCTAGAAATTGCGAGCTCGCGTAGTAGTATAGTCATTTTGACAGGAGGCTTGGGGCCAACTGAAGATGATTTAACCAAACAAACGTTGGCGAAATTTTTGGGAAAAGCCTTGGTATTTGATCCTCAAGCTCAGGAAAAACTTGATCACTTTTTTGCTCAAAGACCAGACTATGCTCGGACACCGAATAATGAAAGGCAAGCTCAAATTGTGGAAGGAGCAACTCCATTGCCAAATGAAACAGGATTAGCTGTCGGAGGAGTGTCGGAAGCTGACGGTGTGACTTACGTGGTCCTTCCAGGACCTCCTAGTGAGTTAAAACCCATGGTCTTAAATCAACTCTTACCCAAGCTGATGACTGGCACCAAACTGTATTCACGAGTGCTCCGTTTCTTTGGGATTGGTGAAAGCCAGTTGGTGACCGTTTTAGCTGATTTGATTGACCATCAAACCGATCCGACCTTGGCACCTTATGCCAAAACGGGAGAGGTGACCTTGCGCTTGTCTACAAAAGCAGTCAGTCAAGAACAGGCTGATCAAGCCCTGGATATCTTAGAAGATCAAATCTTGAATCGCCAGACTTTCGAGGGAATTTCTCTACGAGACATCTGTTATGGATATGGGGAGGAGACCAGCCTAGCAAGTGTCGTTGTAGAAGAGCTTAAGAAGAGAAAGAAAAGCATTACCGCAGCAGAAAGCTTGACAGCAGGCCTCTTTCAAGCTACTTTAGCAGACTTTTCAGGCGTTTCAGCTATCTTTAATGGCGGTTTTGTTACCTACAGTTTAGAAGAAAAGTCCAAGATGCTGGATATTTCCGAGCAGGAGCTGAAAAAACATGGTGTCGTTTCAGAGTTTACGGCTAAAAAGATGGCAGAGCAGGCACGCATCAAGACTCAGTCTGATTATGGAGTCAGTTTGACGGGGGTTGCTGGACCAGACAGCCTAGAGGGGCATCCGGCTGGGACAGTCTTTATCGGCTTGGCACATGCAAAAGGGACAGAGGTTATCAAGGCTAATATCGCAGGACGGAGCCGTGCAGATGTTCGTCATATTGCGGTTATGCATGCCTTTAACCTAGTTCGCAAGGCTTTATTAAGTGACTAAC
>CALHBZ010000098.1 GCA_937930605.1 Streptococcus oralis | reverse complement strand
AAGGAAACGGTAAACCGTTCATGAGAAAACCAAAGATAACGGTGATTGGTGGAGGAACTGGTATCCCTGTCATTTTGAAAAGTTTGCGAGAAAAGGATGTTGACATCGCAGCCATCGTAACGGTCGCCGATGATGGCGGCTCTTCGGGTGAGCTACGAAAAAATATTCACCAGCTGACACCACCAGGTGACCTCCGTAATGTCCTTGTGGCCATGTCGGATATGCCAAAGTTTTATGAGAAGGTTTTTCAGTACAGATTTTCAGAAGAGGCTGGAGCTTTTGCGGGCCATCCACTAGGAAATATCGTTATAGCAGGACTCTCTGAAATGCAAGGTTCTACCTATAATGCTATGCAATTACTCAGTAAGTTTTTTCATACAACAGGAAAGATTTACCCATCAAGTGACCACCCTTTGACCTTGCATGCAGTTTTTAAAGATGGTTCTGAGGTGGCAGGTGAGAGCCACATTGCAGATCATCCAGGCATGATTGACCATGTCTATGTGACCAATACCTTGGATAATGAAACACCACAAGCCAGCCGTCGAGTAGTCACTACCATTCTAGAGAGTGATATGATCGTCTTGGGACCTGGTTCCCTCTTTACATCGATTTTGCCCAATATTGTCATTGAGGAGATTGGTCAAGCACTCTTGGAGACCAAGGCGGAGATAGCCTATGTCTGCAATATCATGACCCAGCGTGGGGAAACAGAGCACTTTTCAGACAGTGACCACGTGGAAGTCCTCCATCGGCATCTAGGTCGACCTTTTATTGATACGGTCTTGGTGAATATCGAAAAAGTCCCTAGAGAGTATATGGATACCAACCGTTTTGATGAGTATTTGGTTCAGGTGGAACATGATTTTGCTGGGCTTTGCAAACAGGTCCCTCGTGTGATTTCATCCAACTTCCTTCGTTTGGAGAATGGAGGAGCCTTTCACGATGGGGATTTGATTGTGGATGAATTGATGCGCATCATACAGGTGAGAAAATGAGTTTTACAGTTGCAGTAAAAGAGGAAATTCTTGGTCAACACCATCTCAGTCGCCATGAATTATCAGCCATCATCAAGATGTCTGGTAGTATTGGTCTCTCGACTTCGGGTTTGACCCTGTCTGTCGTGACTGAAAATGCCAAGTTGGCTCGACACCTCTATGAGTCCTTTCTCTATTTTTATGATATCAAGTCAGAGATTCGGCACCATCAGAGGAGTAATCTTCGCAAGAACCGTGTCTATACGGTCTATACTGAAGAGAGGGTGCAGGAGCTTTTAGCTGATTTGCGGCTTGCGGATTCCTTCTTTGGTTTGGAGACGGGCATCGATCCTGATATTTTAGCAGATGAAGAAGCTGGTCGTGCTTACTTATGTGGGGCCTTTCTGGCAAATGGAAGCATCCGTGATCCTGAGTCTGGCAAATACCAGTTGGAGATCAGTTCCGTTTATCTGGATCACGCCCAAGGACTGGCTTCTCTCCTCCAGCAATTTTTACTGGATGCCAAGGTCATTGAGCGTAAGAAAGGTGCAGTCACCTATCTCCAGCGTGCAGAGGACATCATGGATTTCTTGATCGTGATTGGGGCCATGCAGGCGCGTGATAATTTTGAGCGCGTCAAGATTTTGCGTGAAACCCGTAATGATCTCAATCGAGCCAATAACGCTGAAACAGCCAATATCGCTCGGACGGTTTCTGCCAGCATGAAGACCATCAACAATATCAGTAAAATCAAAGATAGAATGGGCTTAGAAAATTTACCAGTGGATTTGCAGGAGGTGGCTCGCTTGCGGATCCAGCACCCAGACTACTCTATCCAGCAGTTGGCAGATAGCCTGAGCAATCCCCTAACCAAAAGTGGAGTTAACCACAGACTCAGAAAAATTAATAAAATAGCAGATGAATTATAAAACCACGGATTAGTTAATCCGTGGTTCTTTTCTTATAAACTGGTCGAGTGTTTGGGTTGAACTTTTTGTTCTGGGTCAATGTAGTTAATGGCATTGTTAACAGCTGTTGGAGCTTCACCTAGTCCTGTAGCGATCAAATCAATCTTACCTTCATAGTAGCAACAGTCTCCGATAGCGTAAATACCTGCTTGGCTGGATTCTTGCTTGCTATTAACGATAATCTTGTGTCGGTTGAGGTCCAGACCCCAGTTTTTAAGATTTCCGACAGAAGACTTGAAGCCGTAGTTGACAAAGAGGTGGTCTAGATCAATCGTTTCGGTTTCATCCGATTTGACTTTGGTGATTTCCAGTTTACCGAGTGTTTTTCCATCTCCAAGGAGTTGGCTAGGAACGAATGGTGTCTTGATAGTCACAGATGATGCTTGCAGGGCTTGCACACTGTGTTCCAAGGCACGGAAGTTATCTCGACGGTGAACGAGAGTAGTTGGGGCGATTTTTTCAAAAGCCAATGCCCAGTCCACTGCTGAGTCCCCACCACCAAGTATGGTCACCTTCTTACCAGCGTATTGCTGGATGTTGGCAACGTGGTAGTGGATATTTTCATAGTTTTCGACGCCATCTAGTTCGAGCGGACGCGGTTTAAAGGCACCACCCCCCATAGCAATGATGACTGTTTTGCTGAGATGGTTTCCTTTAGTGGTTGTAATGCTAAAACCTTCATCTTGTTTCTCGATTTCAAGAACGGTTTCATTGAGGTGAATAGGTGTGTCGAAGCCATATAACTGCTCAATTAGACGATTGGTTAACTCTTCTCCAGTTAGATTTGGGAAACCTGGCACATCAAGGATTTGCTTTTCAGGGTAGAGGATGGCAGGCTGGCCACCGAGCTGGGGAAGGGAGTCGATGATTTGGACTTTAGCTTGGCGTAGATGGGCGTAAAAGGCAGCAAAGAGGCCGACAGGACCGCCTCCTACAATGGTAATATCATAGAGTTGAGACATGATTTCTCCTTCGTTTTTTCTAGTCAGTTTATTTTATCATAATTTTGCTTAATTTAAAATGAAGTAGGATAGAGAAAAAATGGACAGAAAATGGTATAATAGGTCGGAAAGTGTTTTGACAGGGAGGAGGCCAGGGATGAATTTTCAACAATTATCCAATTGGCAATACTGGACAAGTTTGTTTTCAAGTCCTTGGACTATAGTCATCAATCTGATTGATATTTTGATTGTGACTTATATTTTGTACCATTTTACCAAAGCGATTGCAGGGACTAAAATCATGATCTTGGTTCGGGGAGTTTTGGTCTTTATTCTAGCCCAGATTCTGTCTAATATGATTGGCTTAACGACCATTTCCTGGTTGATCAATCAGATTATCACCTACGGGGTCATCGCAGCAGTGGTTATCTTTTCACCAGAGATTCGGACTGGTTTGGAGAGATTGGGGCGGGCGACAGATTTCTTTTCCAACGCACCTATTAGTGTGGAAGAGCAAATGGTTCGTGCCTTTGTCAAATCAGTCGAGTACATGAGTCCGCGTAAGATTGGTGCTCTGGTTGTCGTTCAGCGAGTGAGAACCTTGCAGGAATACATTTCGACGGGGATTCCCTTAGATGCAAAGATTTCAGCTGAATTGCTCATCAACATTTTTATTCCTAACACTCCCTTGCATGATGGTGCTGTCATTATCAAGGAAGACCGGATTGCCGTAACTTCAGCCTACCTACCCCTGACTGAAAATACAGGAATTTCCAAGAAGTTTGGGACACGCCACCGGGCGGCGATTGGTTTATCAGAAGTATCGGATGCTCTTACCTTTGTGGTTTCTGAGGAAACAGGTGGAATCTCAATCACCTATAATGGAGTCTTTAAGCATGATTTGACCTTGGGAGAGTTTGAATCTGAATTGAGAAGAATCTTACTTCCCACATCAGAGAAAAAACAAAGTCTGAAAGAGCGTTTGCTAGGAGGATTGAAACATGAGAAAAAATAGTCTTTATATTATCTCTTCCTTCTTTTTCGCCTGCATCCTCTTTATCTATGCGACTTCAACAAACTACCAGAATAGCAATAGTGCCAGACAGGTGAGGACGGAAACCTACACCAATACAGTCCTTAATGTCCCAATCGATATTCAGTATGATAGTGACCAGTACTTTATCAGTGGTTTCACATCTGAGGTGACTGTCTTCCTAACTGGATCAAATAGAGTTGCTTTAGCGAGCGAGATGCAGGAAAGCACTCGGAAATTCAAGGTCAAAGCAGACTTAACCAATGCCAGTGTAGGGACCATCGAAGTTCCTCTAACCATTGAAAATTTACCGAGTGGTTTGACGGCTGTTGCAACTCCGCAAAAGATAACAGTGAAGGTCGGTAAAAAAGCAAAACGAGACAATGTAATCGTTGTGCCGGAGATTGACCCTAGTCAGATAGATTCTCGCGTGAAAATTGATACAGTTACTGTGTCAGATGAAAAAGTAACGGTCATTAGTGATGAGGAAACCCTCTCCAAAGTGGATCGTGTCATTGCCATCTTACCAACGAGTGAACGGATAACAGGTAACTATTCAGCTTCTGTTCCTCTACAAGCGGTTGATAAAAATGGAAATGTCTTACCAAGTGTCATTATGCCATTTGATACAACTATGAAAATTACAACGAAACCAGCATCGTCTAGCTCGAGCTCATCATCAACGAGCTCCTCAGCTAGTAGTTCGTCTTCAACGAGTTCAGAAACAAAACCAGACTCGTCTAAACAAGAATAAACAAAATAGTAGAAAAGGATTATAATTTAAAATGGGTAAATATTTTGGGACCGATGGAGTCCGTGGAGAAGCAAACGTCGAACTGACGCCAGAATTGGCCTTTAAACTAGGACGTTTTGGTGGTTATGTTCTTAGCCAACATGAAACGGAAGCCCCTAAAGTCTTTGTAGGACGTGATACACGTATCTCAGGAGAAATGTTAGAATCTGCCTTGGTGGCAGGTCTTCTATCAGTAGGGATTCACGTCTACAAACTCGGTGTCCTTGCAACACCAGCAGTAGCTTACTTGGTTAAAACTGAGGGAGCCAGTGCAGGCGTCATGATTTCAGCGAGTCACAATCCAGCCCTTGATAATGGGATTAAGTTCTTTGGTGGGGATGGTTTCAAACTTGATGATGAAAAAGAAGCAGAAATCGAAGCTTTGCTGGATGCTGCTGAAGATACTCTTCCTCGCCCGAGTGCAGAGGGCTTGGGGACCTTAGTGGACTATCCAGAAGGTTTGCGTAAGTATGAAGGCTATCTTGTTTCAACTGGAACTCCTCTTGAGGGAATGAAAGTAGCCTTGGATACAGCCAACGGTGCAGCAGCTACAAGTGCCCGTCAGATTTTCGCTGATCTGGGCGCTCAGTTGACAGTTATCGGGGAAACACCAGATGGTCTTAACATCAACCTAAATGTTGGTTCAACTCATCCAGAAGCTCTTCAAGAACTAGTCAAAGAAAGCCAGTCAGATATCGGTTTGGCCTTTGACGGTGATAGTGACCGTTTGATTGCTGTTGATGAAAATGGCGACATCGTTGATGGTGATAAAATCATGTACATCATCGGGAAATACCTTTCTGAAAAAGGACAGTTAGCTCAAAACACCATCGTAACAACCGTCATGTCTAACCTTGGTTTCCATAAGGCTTTGGATAGTGCTGGCATTAACAAAGCAGTCACTGCAGTTGGAGATCGCTATGTTGTCGAAGAAATGAGAAAATCAGGCTACAATCTTGGTGGTGAACAGTCTGGTCACGTTATCTTGATGGATTACAATACAACAGGTGATGGTCAATTATCAGCTGTCCAATTAACCAAAATCATGAAAGAAACAGGTAAGAGCTTGTCTCAACTGGCAGCAGAAGTGACGATTTACCCACAAAAACTGGTCAATATCCGAGTGGAAAATGTCATGAAAGAAAAAGCCATGGAAGTACCAGCCATCAAAGCAATCATCGAAAAGATGGAAGAAGAAATGGCAGGCAACGGTCGTATCCTTGTCCGCCCAAGTGGAACAGAACCCCTCTTGCGTGTCATGGCAGAAGCGCCTACAACAGAAGAAGTCAACTACTATGTAGATACGATTGCTGCTGTTGTTAAAGATGAAATCGGTATTGACTAAAGCCTAGAAAACTAGATGAAAATAAAAAAATATGTTACAATGACAGAGTAATTTGTATTTATTGGAGAGAAAAATGAACCTTAAACGAGAACAAGAATTTGTTAGCCAGTATCACTTTGATGCTCGTAACTTTGAATGGGAAAATGAAAATGGAGCTCCTGAAACAAAGGTAGACGTGAACTTTCAGTTACTCCAACATGACCAAGAAAACCAAGTGACTTCTTTAGTTGTTATCTTGAGTTTCATGATTGTCTTTGACAAATTTGTCATCAGTGGAACGATTTCCCAAGTTAACCATGTGGAAGGTCGTATTGTCAACGAACCAAGCGAATTTAACCAAGAAGAAGTCGAAAACTTGGCGCGTCCATGCTTGAACATGCTCAACCGTTTGACGTATGAAGTAACAGAAATCGCCTTGGATCTTCCAGGGATCAATTTGGAGTTTTAGTCATGAAATTAGCTGTCATTACAGATTCTTCAGCCTATTTAGAGGAGAAGACGCTGCAAAGAGAGAATCTATATATCTTGGATATTCCTGTCAATATTGATGGGGAGGAGTATGTCGAAGGTGTGAATCTGACTGCTGAGGAATTTTATCAAAAGATGGCTCAGTCTGCAGAATTGCCTAAGACCAGTCAACCAAGCATTGCCAAATTGGATGAGATTTTAAGTTCCTTGAAAGAAGAGGGCTACACCCACGTCTTGGGACTCTTCCTTTCGTCAGGAATTTCAGGCTTTTATCAGAATATCCAATATATGTTGGACGATTATGAAGGTTTGACCATTGCCTTTCCTGACACCCATATCACAAGTGCTCCCCTAGGTTTTATGGTAGAGAGTGCCTTTGAATGGGCAGAACAGGGCGATGATTTTGCTCAGATTCAGGAGAAATTGGCTATCCAAATAGCTGATAACTCCGCCTTTATCATAGTAGACGACCTTGAACACTTGGTTAAGGGAGGTCGTCTGTCAAATGGGGCGGCCATCCTAGGAAATCTTCTCAGTATCAAGCCCATTCTTTACTTCAATGACCAAGGTGTAATTGAAGTTTACGAAAAAGTTCGTACGGAAAAGAAGGCAACCAAACGTTTGGTCGAAATCATTAAAGAGTTGACAAAAGATGGGGACTACCGTATCACTGTCATTCATGGCAATGCTCCCCAAAAGGCGGCAGATTTGCGCCAACTCTTGATTGAGAGTGGTGTGACTTCTGAGATTCCAATTGTTAGCTTTGGTAGTGTCATTGGAACCCACCTTGGAGAAGGCAGTATCGCCTTGAGCTATACACCAGTTGTCTAGATTGTTCTGGGCAGCTAATGTCCTTTGTATCTTGAATAGGAGTAGAGATGAGTATTCGAGTAATTATTGCCGGTTTTAAGGGAAAGATGGGTCAAGCCGCTTGTCAGATGGTTTTGGCTGATCCAGACTTGGACTTGGTCGCAGTTTTGGATCCTTTTGAGTCTGAGTCAGAATGGCAGGGTATTCCTGTCTTCAATGATAAGGCTGCCTTGGCTGGATTTGAAGCTCATGTCTGGGTGGATTTCACCACACCAGCTGTTGCTTACGAAAATACGCGCTTTGCCCTTGAAAATGGCTTTGCTCCAGTGGTTGGAACAACAGGCTTCACTAGTGAAGAAATTGCAGAATTAAAAGCACTTTCCCATGAACAAAATTTGGGTGGCTTGATTGCCCCTAACTTTGCCTTGGGTGCTGTCTTGCTGATGCAATTTGCGGCCCAGGCGGCTAAATATTTCCCAAATGTGGAGATTATCGAGCTTCATCATGACAAGAAAAAAGATGCTCCGAGTGGAACAGCCATTAAAACAGCTGAGTTGATGGCAGAAGTTCGGGAGTCTATCCAGCAGGGTGCGCCCGATGAGGAAGAACTCATTGCAGGAGCTCGTGGTGCTGAGTTTGAAGGCATGCGCATCCACTCAGTTCGGTTGCCAGGCTTGGTAGCCCATCAGGAAGTCATCTTTGGCAATCAGGGAGAAGGATTGACTCTCCGTCATGACTCTTATGACCGTAGCTCCTTCATGACAGGAGTGAATTTGGGAATCAAAGAAGTTGTCAAGCGTCATGAGCTTGTCTATGGATTAGAACACTTATTATGAGATTAACGCAAATGCCTTCTGAATTTCAGAAGGCTTTACCAGTATTAGAAAAAATTAAAAAAGCGGGCTTTGAAGCCTATTTTGTTGGTGGGTCTGTCAGGGATGCCCTCCTCAATCGTCCCATTCATGATGTGGATATTGCGACTTCTTCCTATCCAGAGGAGACCAAGCAGATTTTCTCCCGTACAGCCGATATCGGAATTGAGCATGGAACGGTCTTGGTTTTAGAAGGGGACGAGGAGTATGAGGTAACCACCTTTCGGACAGAGGATGTCTATGTAGACTATCGCAGACCCAGTGCAGTTTCCTTTGTGCGTTCGCTAGAAGAAGACCTCAAACGCCGTGATTTCACAGTCAACGCTTTTGCCTTGGATGAGACAGGTGAAATCATTGATTTGTTCGGAGGTCTCAAAGATCTGGAAAATCAAATCTTGCGAGCAGTTGGAGTGGCTAGTGAGCGTTTCAACGAAGACGCTCTGCGTATTATGCGTGGTTTTCGTTTTCAGGCTAGTCTTGGTTTTGAACTTGAGCCAGAAACATTTGAAGCTATGAAATCCTTGACTCCGCTCTTGGAGAAGATTTCTGTAGAACGTACCTTCGTTGAATTTGATAAACTCTTGCTGGCACCATTTTGGCGTGTTGGCTTGTCTTCCATGATTGAGAGTCAAGCTTATGATTATCTCCCTGATACTGCAGAAAGTCGAGAAAAGCTTCAAAAATTGTTTGATTTAGAGGCGAATTTCACTTTTGAATCTTCTGAGCAAGCCTGGGCGGCTCTCTTGTGGGCGTTGGAGATTAGAGATGCACAGCCATTTTTGAAAGATTGGAAGACCTCACGTCAATTTGCCAAGCAGGTTCAGGATGTGCTGACTATTTTAGCTTTGCGTGAAAAGGGAGAATTGAGCAAGCGTGATTGTTATCAATTTGACTTGGATTTGCTTTTACAGGCTGAAAGTCTTCGTCAGGCCCAAGGAAAAGCAGTCAATTCACAAGCTATCACTGAAACTTACCAGAGTTTGACCATTCATGATAAGAAAGAAATCCAAATCAATGGAGGTATTCTCATCAAAGAGTACGGCTACCAGCCTGGTCCAGATTTGGGAGAGATTTTAACAGAGATTGAGTTTGCCATTGTTGATGGAGAATTGGACAATGACCGCGAAGCCATCCATGCTTACCTGAGGGAGAAAAGATGAGTGATTTTATCGTTGAAAAACTAAGCAAATCCGTTGGTGACAAGACCGTTTTTAAGGATATTTCTTTTATTATCCATGATTTGGACAGGATTGGTCTGATTGGTGTCAATGGAACGGGTAAGACTACCCTTTTAGATGTTCTTTCTGGAGTTTCAGGCTTTGATGGGGATGTCAGTCCTTTTTCAGCTAAAAATGATTACCAGATTGGCTACTTGACCCAAGATCCAGAGTTCGATGATAGCAAAACGGTTTTGGATACGGTCCTATCCAGCGACCTCAAAGAAATCCAGCTCATTCGTGAGTATGAACTCCTCATGCTCAACTACACTGAGGACAAGCAGGCTCGTTTGGAACGGGTCATGGCTGAGATGGATTCTCTCCAA
>CALHBZ010000097.1 GCA_937930605.1 Streptococcus oralis | reverse complement strand
ACACCAGCGGCTGCATCGTGAAAGATTTGTTTTTTCATAGTTCTAATTTCTCCTTGATGGTTTTTAGGTAACGGCGAGAAGAGTAGGTGAAGCTTTCGTTTTTGAGAAAGATTTCGACCAGACCGTTAGGGGTTAGCTTGAGATGAGAGATAGCGTCAATATTAACGATTTCAGATTGGGAAATTTGGATAAAAGTGGTCGGCAGAATTTCAAGAACTTGATAGAGACGCAAATCAATGGTGTAGGTCTGAGATGCAGTTTCTGCTAGAACCTTCCGATTCTCGATATAGAAGCGTTGTATCTTACCAATCTTAACTAGATAGACCTGATCCTCGATTTTTCCTTTGATTGTTTCTTTTTGGTCAAGATTTTCTGCGAACTCGATGACTTTCTGGACTTTTTCGGTCGGCTGAGGAGTTTGGACAATCAGCTTTTCCTCCTCGTAAGTCTCATTAATCTGTAGTTCTACTTTCATAAATTTCCCTCCTTTTCAGTTATACAAAGTTGTGATCACTTCTTGTACACCTTTATTAAACACTATTTTACGAACCATGGCAAGAGCTTTTGCCTATGTGGAGAGATTTGGAGTCTATGTGGTATTTGTATTTTCTGGTCCTATCTGAAATATGGTATAATAGCACTAATCAATTTCTAGGAAAATAGATACAGAAAGGGGCTGAAAGATGTCTCATATTATTGAATTGCCAGAGGTGCTAGCAAACCAGATCGCGGCTGGAGAGGTTATTGAACGTCCTGCCAGTGTGGTGAAAGAGTTGGTAGAAAACGCCATTGACGCTGGTTCTAGCCAGATTATCATCGAGATTGAGGAAGCAGGTCTTAAGAAGATCCAAATCACAGATAATGGTCATGGAATTGCCCACGATGAGGTGGAGTTGGCCCTGCGTCGCCATGCGACCAGTAAGATAAAAAATCAAGCAGATCTCTTTCGGATTCGGACGCTTGGTTTTCGTGGTGAAGCCCTGCCCTCTATTGCTTCTGTCAGTATCTTAACTCTGTTGACGGCGGTGGATGGTGCGAGTCATGGGACCAAGTTAGTCGCGCGTGGAGGTCAAGTTGAGGAAATCATCCCAGCGACTAGTCCCGTGGGGACCAAGGTTTGTGTAGAGGACCTCTTTTTCAATACGCCTGCTCGCCTCAAGTATATGAAGAGCCAGCAGGCGGAGTTGTCCCATATCATTGATATTGTCAACCGTCTGGGCTTGGCCCATCCTGAGATTTCTTTTAGTTT
>CALHBZ010000096.1 GCA_937930605.1 Streptococcus oralis | reverse complement strand
GAACAAAAAACTGAATTGACACAACGTGTCTTCCACGAAGTTCTTTCAATGGATGACGCATTGAGCTAAGATTCAATTAGAGTGGAAAGAAAGCTAGTCGATATGACTGGCTTTTTTTGTGCTTCAAAAAATTTTTTTAAAATAGTCAAATTTGGTCAAAAAGTTATTGACTTTTACTGACTAATGTGATATAGTAGAAACATAAGGAAAATGAATTCCTTAGAAAACTCATTGAGAATGAGGTATAGAATCCCAAGGAAGGGGTGAGGCCTATGTTTAATCTAACAGACTTTGAAAAGAAGATGATAAAAGGCTTATTTAAAAAAGAAAAACCAGAAATTATACGTAGAGTAGCTAGATAGCTAGTCTAAATTTTTTAAAACAAAGGTCAAAGATGGTCAATATCAGAGATCGCAAATAAACAATATTAAACGAGGTAAAGAATATGAATAACAACTTTAATAACTTTAACAACATGGATGATTTATTTAACCAATTGATGGGTGGTATGCGAGGATATAGTTCTGAAAACCGTCGCTATTTGATTAATGGACGTGAAGTGACACCTGAGGAATTTGCTCACTATCGTGCAACTGGTCAATTACCAAGAAATGCAGAATCTGATGCGCAAATGCAACAACAGGCTCCAGGTATGAAACAAGACGGTGTCCTTGCTAAACTAGGTCGAAACTTGACAGCAGAAGCTCGCGAGGGCAAGCTGGATCCTGTTATCGGACGAAACAAGGAAATTCAAGAAACATCTGAAATTCTCTCACGTCGTACCAAGAACAATCCTGTTCTGGTCGGAGATGCAGGTGTTGGTAAGACAGCCGTTGTCGAAGGTCTAGCACAAGCCATTGTGAACGGAGATGTTCCAGCTGCTATCAAGAATAAGGAAATTATTTCCATTGATATCTCAGGTCTCGAGGCTGGTACTCAATACCGTGGTAGCTTTGAAGAAAATGTGCAAAATCTAGTCAACGAAGTGAAAGAAGCAGGAAATATTATCCTCTTCTTTGATGAAATCCACCAAATTCTTGGCGCTGGTAGCACTGGTGGAGACAGTGGTTCTAAAGGTCTTGCAGATATTCTCAAGCCAGCTCTCTCCCGTGGTGAGTTGACCGTTATTGGGGCAACAACTCAGGATGAATACCGTAACACTATCTTGAAGAATGCAGCTCTTGCTCGTCGTTTCAACGAAGTCAAGGTCAATGCTCCTTCAGCTGAGGATACCTTTAAAATCCTTCAAGGAATTCGTGACCTCTATCAACAACACCACAATGTCATCTTGCCAGACGAAGTCTTGAAGGCAGCAGTGGATTATTCAATCCAATACATTCCTCAACGTAGCTTGCCTGATAAGGCTATCGACCTTGTCGATGTAACGGCGGCTCACTTGGCAGCTCAACATCC
>CALHBZ010000095.1 GCA_937930605.1 Streptococcus oralis | reverse complement strand
TTCCAAATAGCACACAGAAACTCTATTTATCGCCTGTTTTAGATGGCTTTAACAGTGAAATTATTGCTTATCATCTTTCTACTTCGCCCAACTTAGAACAAGTGAAAGTCATGTTGGAACAGGCCTTCACAGAGAAACACTATGAGAATACCATTTTACACAGCGACCAAGGCTGGCAATACCAACATGATTCTTATCATCGGTTCCTAGAGAGTAGGGGAATCCAAGCATCTATGTCACGCAAGGGCAACAGCCTAGACAACGGTATGATGGAGTCCTTCTTTGGTATTCTTAAGTCTGAGATGTTTTATGGTTATGAGAAGTCGTTTCAGTCGCTTAACCAATTGGAACAAGCTATTGTGGACTACATTGATTACTACAACAATAAACGAATTAAGGTCAAACTAAAAGGACTCAGTCCTGTGCAATACAGAACTAAATCCTTCGGATAAATTAATTGTCTAACTTTTGGGGGTCAGTACAAAGAGCAAGTGGTTCTTGTACTTTTTATTTTTCAAGCAAGCTTAGCGCTTCAGCATCCGCAATAATAGTCACATCAGGGTGGTTTTGTAGGCTACTTGCTGGTAGACTTTCAGTTACTGGGCCTGACACTGTTCCAGCAATAGCTTCTGCTTTTGACTCACCGTAAGCAAAGAGTAGGATAGACTTGGCATCTAAGATGTTTTTAATCCCCATTGAAATGGCTTGAGTTGGAACGTCTTCAATCTTGTCAAAGAAGCGAGCATTGGCTTCAATGGTAGACTGATCAAGTTCTACTAGATGCGTTTGGCTATCAAATGGAGTTCCTGGCTCGTTAAAGCCGATATGTCCATTGCGACCAATTCCCAAGATTTGCAAATCAACTGGATGGTCAGCCAAAATTTGGTTGTAGCGTTCAACTTCAGCTTCAGCATTGTCCTTAACCCCACGAGGCAAGAAACTCTCTTTAAATGGTTTTTGATTAAACAAGTGTTCTTGCATGAAGTAACGGTAAGACTGAGGATTGTCTCCATCAAGTCCCACATACTCATCAAGGTTGACACTGGTTAGATTTGAAAAATCAAGGTCACTCTCAACGATTTCCTTGTAAAACTCAAGCGGGCTGCTTCCTGTCGCAAGTCCCAATGTTTGAGCGCCATTGGCCAACTTTTCCTTCAAAATTTCAAAAGCTACTTTTCCACCTTCGATTTGGTTTTCAACTTTAATAACTTTCATTTTATATCCTCCATGTTTCTATATTTATTATATGGTATAGACCAATTTTTGTCAAGTGAAAACGATTTATTCTCCAAAAAAAGAGCGTCCACACTTGAAACATGTTATAATGGATAAGATTAGAACTTAGAAAGAATGAACAGATATATGAATACAGCTGATTTTGATTTCCACTTGCCTGAGGAATTGATTGCCCAAACACCCCTTGAAAAACGTGATGCCTCCAAACTCCTCATCGTCAATCGTGAGACGGGAGAATTTCAGGATAAACACTTCCACTCCATTATTGATATGTTGGAACCAGGTGATGCCCTTGTCATGAACGACACCCGTGTTCTCCCAGCCCGCCTCTATGGTCAAAAGGAAGAAACGGGAGGTCATGTGGAACTTCTCCTTCTAAAAAATACTACTGGTGATGAGTGGGAAGTTCTAGCGAAACCTGCCAAACGCCTCAAGGTCAGTACTCGCGTCAGCTTTGGAGATGGTCGTCTCAGCGCTGTCGTTACGGAAGAATTGACCCACGGGGGCCGCATTGTCCGCTTTGAATACCAAGGAATTTTCCTAGAAGTTTTGGAAAGTCTAGGTGAAATGCCATTACCGCCTTATATCCATGAAAAACTAGATGATCGCGAGCGCTATCAAACGGTCTACGCTAAAGAAAGTGGCTCTGCTGCTGCACCCACTGCTGGCCTTCACTTTACCAAAGAACTGCTAGCAGAAATCCAAGCCAAGGGTGTCCATTTGGTTTATTTGACCCTCCACGTTGGCTTAGGAACCTTTAGACCCGTTTCTGTTGACAATCTGGACGAACATGAAATGCACTCAGAGTTCTACCAGCTTTCTGAGGAAGCAGCTTCTACCCTTCGCTCTGTCAAGGAAAATGGAGGTCGTGTCATCGCTGTCGGAACCACTTCTATCCGTACGTTGGAAACTATTGGTTCCAAGTTTGACGGACAAATCCAAGCAGATTCTGGCTGGACCAATATCTTTATCAAACCAGGTTACCAATGGAAGGTCGTGGATGCTTTTTCAACCAACTTCCACCTCCCCAAGTCAACTCTCGTTATGTTGGTTTCTGCCTTTGCAGGCCGTGACTTAGTCCTAGATGCTTACCAACATGCTATTCAAGAACACTACCGTTTCTTTAGTTTCGGTGATGCCATGTTTATCTATTAATTTTCACAATCAAAAAAAGCGCATATTATCAAGTTTGATAGTATGCGTTTTGTAATGGATAAAGAATTAGTCTTTTTTAAAGGTTGGATCTTTTAAGCTCTGCACACTGGCATTGATAACTGCCCCGATAATCAAAATTTTAGCAATGAGAATAAACCAGAACATCATGACTACCACGATAATGGAACTGAAAAATCGGACGTCAACTAGATGATTGACATAACTATTGACATAAACAGAAAAGATATTCAATAAAAAGATAAGAGTTAGCAAGACAAAGACACTTCCTGGTAAAACATAGCGGATTCGTGGTGCTTTTACTTTGGGAAGAAAATAGTAAATCATGACTAGAATGGCAAAGATCAAGGCATAGACCAGAGGGCCTGTAAAATCTTGCAGGTAGGAGAGTAGCGGACTATCTGATTGCCAGTAAGTTTTGAAAAGGTTAAGCAACATACGACCAAACATACTCAAAAACAAGGCTAGGGCAAAAAGAATCTGCAGGCCGAAACTAACCAGTAAACTCATCAACTGATGGGAGATAATTCCTCGACTCTTGGTCACTCCATAGGCTTTGTTAAAGGCCTTTTGGAGGAAATCCATTGATTTTGAGAAGGTCCATAGAGCTGACAAAACTGCAAAGCTCAATAAGCCTGTTGAGGGTTGAGTCAGAACTTCTCGGACAATCTTGGCGACCACATCATACACTGTATCAGGTAGAAATTCTTTAATCGTGAGTAAGAAATTTGAGACCGGAATCTGAAAATAAGGCAAGATATTGACCATTATCATTAGCAAAGGAAAGATTGAAATCAACCAATAGTAGGCAACAGCAACACTGGTCAACTCGCTATCAGATGCTTGATAATAATGCAAAAAAGCTTTCAATAAGGGCCTGTCCATCAGCTCTTTCCACCACTTTTTCATGTTCCATCCTCCGTCATTTTCTTCATCATTTAAGTTCTTCTGATTAAATCTAGCATATCATAAGGCAAGGTATTTGCGGTCTCTTTCAGAGAATAATTCTCTAAATTATTAACATTTTGGCGTAATTTTTTGGCATATTTGGTTGTTATCAATTTAGCTTCTTCGTATTCAAAGATCGCCTTACGTTCGAGGTAGTAGCCTCGAAGCATTTCATCGATATTGTTTGGCTTGATGCGATTGATAACCCGCTCAACAAAGGCACCGCTTCCGATAATGGCCGTCTCGCGCAGACGAGACTCTTGCATAAAACTAATCAGAGAACTCTTGTAAACCCCTTTGAGGTTTTCCAAACTTTCGATAATCAACTCTGTATTTTCCAAGTATAACTGTGAAATCTGATCATAGTCAACTGCTAACAGTTTTCGAGATTCTTCATTCATCCAACTACGAAAAGTCTTACCAAATGTAAACATTTCATGGAGTAGAAAGCGCAGTATCCGTAAAGAAACTAAGAAGTAATACGTAACTCTAGAAGCGAAATTACGATTGATACTCTGTTCCATATTTTTTAGGTAACGCTGGTAAACTCGATAGCCACGCTCACTGATTCTATTTTCCTCGTAGGCTTGCTCCAAGCCATCACTCTCAATGCTCAAGATAAGAAGTTTGAGGGACTCCCAGTCCTCTTGGACTCCCTTATTTTCCAGACTAAGGATGAGGTTTTCAATCCGACCATGATAGTTATCAATAGCTGCATAAAGAGGGAGTTTGTTCTTGTGATGATCCAGTTCTTTTTCTAATTCTGCCGCTACATCATTCAAAATCGCTATATGCATCAAATGATCCTTACTTTCCTCTTGTTCCTCAGATAAGTGGGGGAGAACCAGTAAACCTGTTAAAAAGCTCAATAGTGTAACGCCTGCTACTAGGAAGAGCAACAGAGGATATTCCTGCTCCAAATGACTTGGTATGAGGAGAATCGTCGCGATAGATACTGTCCCTTTGACACCAGAGAAGGTCAAAAGAAGCATATCTTTCATGTACTTATGGATTTTTTTCTTGAGTCGATGTGTTCTCACAAAGTAAAAACCAGCAATCATAACAAAGCGGATCGCAAAGAGCATGAAGGTCAGTACCACAACTGAAAGCAGTAAAAGAAAGGGATTGTAGAGAGAATTAGACAGAATCGGCTCCGCAATCAACTCTAATTCCATTCCCAAGATAACAAAGACAGATCCGTTTAGCATAAAGGTCACGGTGTGCCAGACGGTCTCTGTCACGGTGTCCACCTGGGCCTCTAGAAGCGTAATTTTTTTGAAACGACTAGCCTTCAAAATCCCTGCAACTACAACTGCGATAATCCCTGAAACATGGATTTCTTCGGCAATAAAGAAGGTCATAAGAGGCAAACTTAACTCTAGCAAGAGTTCACTGGCTATATCTATCGCTCGCACACTCAGTAAAAATGTATGCAAGAAACGATTGACCATAGCTGTCACAAAACCGACTACAAAACCACCAAGGATAGAAAGTGCTAGAGAAGTTCCAGCTTGGCTGAGAGAAAAAGTTCCTGTTGTCCAAGCAGCAAGAGCCATCTGAAAGGCAACCAGGCCAGAAGCGTCATTTAAGAGTCCTTCCCCTTTTAGGATATTGGATACCCGTTTTGGGAAACTAAAACGATCAGACAGAGAAGCAAAGGCTACCAAATCCGTCGGTCCAAGTGCCGCTCCAACTGCTAAACAGGCCGCCAAAGGAAGAGTAAGCCAAAGGAAGTGAGCCATGCCCCCTAAGCTTAAGGTCGAGATAAAAATCACAGGAAAAATCAGGAAGACGACAATCCGCCAGTGCTTCAAAATGGATGTAATGTCCGCTTCTTCTGCCTCCCGAAAAAGTAAGGGACCAATAACCATGGCCAGAAATAGCTCTGTATTGAGATGAAAGTCCGTATTGGGGACAAATAAGCCAATTCCAATCCCCAAAAGGATTTGCACAAGAGGAAGGGGCAAAAAAGGTAGAAGTTTATTGGTCGTGGTTGAAATGATTAAGACAAATAAAAATAGAATCAAGTATATGAGTAATTCCACACAATTCCTCCTTAATCTTTTTTACAACAAGATTCAAAAATCTCCTTTTGCTCTTGGATTTTCTGATCAATCTTGGAACAGTCTCTGTGCTCGATTTTTTTCTGGCACCGTTCCATTTCAAGAGCCACTAATTTTTTCTTGATTTTAAGCATCTTTTTGCTCATATGTGCTTCGTCAAGTACTCCAACCGCTCGCTCATGCTGCGTTGACTCGACAAAATTTTGGCGCATAGCCTCTAATTTCTCACGTAGGTATTGTTTATCCATGTCTATATCTTTCTAATTTCTCAATCATAACTAAAAACGGGGGATTGTTGACTTGGTTGAGGGTCCGATAAATGGCAGCAGTGTACTCTTGTTGGTTCAGCTGGCTAACAAAGTCCAAAACAGCATCCCTCTCAATATCTCCCCCCTCATGACCATAGTAAATCATGATGGCAATCCTTCCACCCTTGACAAGCAAATGACACAGCTTTTCTAAGGCTTCGATAGTAGTCTGAGGTTGGGTGATGACGGATTTATCAGCAGAAGGCAAATAACCCAGATTAAAAATCCCTGCCTTGGCTTCTGTCACAAACTGGTCAAGTTTCTCATGCCCTTGCAAAATCAACTGGACATTTTCTAAACCTGCCTCATTTAAACGGTCTTGGGTTTTATCTAAAGCTTGTTTCTGTATATCAAAGGCATAGACTTGCTTGGCTAGCTTGGCTAAAAAAAGCGTATCGTGTCCATTCCCCATGGTCGCATCCACTACGATATCCTCTTTTGTCACGACTTCCGCCAAAAAATCATGTGCCATCTCAAGTGGTCTTTTCATTTTCAAACTCCTGTTTTACAGCCTTGCATCCTTGAACACTGCCGCGGCGTCTCATTTCAGTTTCAATAGCATTTAGCACTTCCCATTTATTGAGGCTCCACATGGGACCAATCAACATATCTCTAGGCGCATCTCCTGTGATTCGATGGATGACGATGTGCTTGGGAATGATTTCCAATTGGTCACAAATGACCTTGACATATTCGTCTTGACTCATCAGTTGCAAGCGTCCTTCGTGATAATCTCGTTGCATACGTGTATTAGTCATAAGGTGGAGCAAGTGCAGTTTAATTCCTTGAATATCATTATCCGTGACACAGCGGCGGACATTTTCGACCATCATCTCATGAGTTTCCCCAGGTAGTCCGTTGATCAGATGGGAAACAATCTCAATCTTAGGATATTTCCGCAAGCGTTTGACCGTTTCTACATACAATTCATAAGAGTGGGCGCGGTTAATCAGGTCAGATGTTGCTTCAAAAGTAGTCTGTAAGCCCAATTCTACCGTCACATGCATGCGATCCGATAACTCAGCCAAATATTCAATGGTTTCATCAGGCAAGCAGTCTGGGCGCGTTCCGATATTGATTCCTACTACACCTGGCTCGTTGATAGCTTGTTCATAACGCTCCCGAATCACTTCCACTTTTTCATGAGTATTGGTAAAGTTTTGAAAATAAACCAGATACTTTTTAACATCTGGCCACTTGCGGT
>CALHBZ010000094.1 GCA_937930605.1 Streptococcus oralis | reverse complement strand
AGCTTTTCAACTCTTTCTATTATACCCACTTTTTCCACTTTGTCAAGAACTTTTTTTCAGCCTATACAAATTCTTTGAAGATAATAGGAAAGAGCCAGTTTAACTGACTCTCTCTATTTGGCTTGTCAATTAGCCGCACGTTCCTCTCCCCACCAGTAAGGGATCAACTCGGCAACTTTGATTGTTTTTCTTGTTTCGTAATCCATCATGAACTCTGCTTCTTTATTTTCAGCATTCAGTTCTAAGAGGAATTCTCTGCATGCGCCACAGGGCATACCTGATCCTTCACCATAGGGTGGCTTATCTCGAAAGGCGAGGATTTTCTTAACTTTAGTTTGTCCTGAAAATTGATACATATTGAAGAGAGCTGCTCGTTCTGCACAGAGATGAAAAACGCCACAAGTGCCCTCCATACAAAATCCTGTGAATATTTGACCATCTTCTGCTTCTACCGCAGCAACGACATGATTAGCATAAACAAAGTCAGAAACTTCGTGGGGATTGTATAAGTTTCGTGCTTCTTCATACATCTTTTTCCAGATATCCATTGGCAGTCCTTCTTATTTAGAAATCTCTTTGAGCATGTTTTCGATATGCTGAATTGACTTTTCACGTCCGAGCAAGAAAATGGTGTCTGGCAATTCTGGTCCATGCATTTCACCTGATACAGCAATTCGAATAGGCATGAAGAGATTTTTCCCTTTAATACCTGTTTCTTTTTGAACTGCTTTGATTTGTGGGAAGATGTTTTCTGTCACAAATTCCTCATCTGTCATTGCTTCTAGTTTCGCTTTGAAGGCTTCTAGAACAACCGGAACAGTTTCTCCTGCCATGATTTCACGCTCAGCGTCTGTCAACTCTGGGAAATCTGAGAAAAAAAGGTCTGTCAATGGAACAATCTCATCTACTGATTTCATTTGTGGTTTGTAGAGTTCAACCAATTTCTCAGCCTTGTCTGTCAAGCGTCCTGCTTCTTCTAGGAATGGTTTTGCCATTTCAAAGATTGTCTCAAAATCTGCATTCTTTATGTATTCATTGCTCATCCAGTCCATCTTTTTCTGGTCAAAGGCAGCTGGAGACTTGCTGAGGCGGTTTTCATCAAAGAGCTCAATCAATTCTTGACGAGAGAAGATTTCATCTTCGCCACCAGGATTCCAACCGAGAAGGGCGATAAAGTTAAAGACAGCTTCTGGAAGGTATCCTTTCTTACGGTAGTCTTCGATAAACTGAAGGGTGTTGGTATCACGTTTAGATAACTTCTTACCAGTTTCAGAGTTGATAATCAAGGTCATGTGACCGAATTCTGGAGCTTCCCAACCAAGCGCTTCATAAACCATGAGTTGTTTTGGTGTATTAGCAATGTGGTCATCTCCACGGATAACATGAGAAATCTGCATATCATGGTCATCGATAACAACGGCAAAGTTGTAAGTTGGGTAACCGTCTTTCTTTTGGATCACCCAGTCACCACCGATATTGCCACCTTCAAATTCGATATCACCTTTGACCATGTCATGCCACTTGTAGATACCAGACTCATTAACTGCCAAACGAACAGTCGGGATAATACCTGCTGCTTCACGTTCTGCGATGTAAGCCGCTTTTTCTTCTTCGCTCATACCAAGATATTCATTGATGTAGCATGGTGTTTCGCCAGCTGCTTCTTGGCGTTCGCGTTCAGCTGCCAACTCTTCCTCTGTAACATAAGATTTGTAGGCTTTTCCTTCAGCTAGCAGTTGGTCGATGTATTTTTGATAGAGTTCCAAACGCTCAGACTGGCGGTAGTTTTCATGAGTTTCTGGGCTTTCATCCCAGTCCATCCCCAACCAACGAAGGTTTTCAAGCTGTGAACGTTCTCCATCCTCAACATGGCGTTTACGGTCAGTATCTTCGATACGGATGATAAAAGTTCCACCATGATGGCGTGCGTAGAGGTAGTTGAATAATGCTGTACGGGCATTTCCGATGTGTAGTAGTCCTGTTGGACTTGGTGCGTAGCGTACGCGGATATCTTTTGACATAGTTTCTCCTATAAAGTCTCTAGGCGTTTGCCTTTTTGCTTTCTATATTATATCACAAGTCTCGCCTGAGTCCAATGTCTACGAATAAAGAGAGTAAAAAGAGTGGTCAAACCACTCTTTTCTTCTATTATAGACGTGCGTTAAGTTCTTTGCTCAATTCTTCAAATCCTGGTTTTCCAAGAAGGGCAAACATGTTGCGTTTGTAGGCTTCAACACCTGGTTGGTCAAATGGGTTGATAGCATTCAAGTAACCTGAAAGGGCGATAGCCAATTCGAAGAAGTAGATAGTGTAGCCAAGAGTGAAAGCATCTTGCTCAGGAAGGGTCACGTACATGTTTGGTACGTCCCCGTCTGTGTGGGCAAGAAGAACTCCGTCAGTTGCTTTTTTGTTTACGAAGTCAACGTCTTTTCCTTGAAGGTAGCCAAGTCCGTCAAGATCTTCTTCCAATGTAGGGATAATCACGTTTTTACGAGGTTTGTCAACACGGACAACTGTTTCAAACATGATACGTGTTCCTTCTTGGATAAATTGACCCAATGAGTGCAAGTCAGTTGAGAAGTTAGCTG